>CAIYZX010000396.1 GCA_903930745.1 uncultured Chloroflexota bacterium
CGGAACGGGCATCCCGGACTGCGCTAGAGTCGGTCAGGCCCTGCCTGGACCCGAGACGGTCCGCCGCCAACGGAGAACGCGGGCGGGCTGAACGGAGTCATCACGGTCGAGGGGACAGGACGATGCCAAGCCGCAACACCGCACAGGCCGATCCCACCGCCACGCAGGAGGCCGGCGGGAACGCCACCAAGGACGTTGCCCCCCACGCCTACCCGTCCTGGGAGCAGTTCGAGAAGAACCTGGAGCACGTGCTTGGCCGGCTCCCGGTTGAGCACTTCCTGATCGTCAGCACGCGGCTCGCGGGCGAGGGCGACGAGCCGTACTTCATCCAGTTCGCGCAGGGCGGCCTCTCGGGCTTCCTTGCCGAGGCGGTCAGCAACCGCTTCCTCAAGGGAGCGAAGGCGCTCTCCCCGGCCCAGGAGCAGCAGATGGCCGTCATCGGCTGGATGTGGCCCACGCCCGGCAGCGAGACGGAGCCCAACTTCAGCCGCCAGTGGCCCATCGGGACGCCCTTCCACGAGGTTGCCCGCCTGGCAGTCCGCACGCTGCAGGAGATCTACGGCGTGGCGCAGCCGGCGGACCTGCTGTACCAGGCATTCTCCAAGGGCGGACCGCATTACGCTCAGGCGGCCCTCGGCATCGACCCGGAGCCCCCGTCACAGGCGGCCACCCCGGCCGAGCCGGGCATGGCAACCGTGGAGCAGCTCAAGCCGCTGGTGGAGGCCGCGATCAAGGGCTTCTGCGGCGACGGCGAGATCCAGTACGACAAGGACGGCGACGTGCCGATCCGCACCGGCAGCGCGATGGTCTTCCTCCGCCTGCACGACGGCAAGCCGCCGATGGTGGGCATCTTCGCTCCGGTCCTGTGGGGCATCGAGGAGTCCCCTGAGCTCCTCACCGTCATCAACAGCGTCAACTCGCAGATCAAGTTCGGGCGCGCCTTCTGGACCGGCAAGGAGGTCATGGTGGCCACGGAGGTTCCGGCCATCGGCGTCACAGCGGGCGCCATCGGCTTCGCGGCGTTCCAGGTTGGCTCTCTCGCGGACAACCTGGACGACGAGCTCCAGAAGCAGTTTGGCGGCAAGACCATGTTCGGCACGCCGGTGGCCCCCGTGGACCCGTCGTCGGAGCATCGTCCCATCGGGTTTGCACCACCCCCGAAGTGATCGCCGCCCGGGGCTGGGCGGGCCCAGCGGGCCATGGTGCGGCAGCCGGATCGAGATTTCTCCAGGTCCGGCCGCCGGGTTCAGGCTGGACGACCTACGGGTAGAGGCCCCGGACGTCCGTGGCGTCAGCCACGCGCTGGACCGCCAACAGGTACGCGGCCGTGCGCATGTCCACCTTCTCGGCGAGGGCGCACTCCAGGACCTCGCGGAAGGAGTCGTCCATGATCTCCTTCAGCTTCTCGGCCACCACGCGCGCGCTCCAGCGGTCACGCGAGAGCCCCTGGACCCACTCGAAGTACGAGACGGTCACGCCGCCCGCGTTGCAGAGCACGTCCGGGATCATGAAGATCCCGCGCTCCTCCAGGATCCGGTCCGCCTCAGGGGTCGTGGGGCCGTTGGCACCCTCCGCCACGATGCGGGCCTTGATCCGGCCGGCGTTCTCCGCGGTGATCTGGTTCTCGAGCGCCGCCGGGACCAGGACGTCCAC
>CAIYZX010000397.1 GCA_903930745.1 uncultured Chloroflexota bacterium
GATGGCGTCCAGCAGCGGGCCCTGCTCCTTGCGCAGCAGGTCCTCGAGGGTCTTGCCCTGCCAGTACGGGAGGATCCGCTCGCGGAACGTGGCCGCGTCCTCCGGCCGGACGTTGAACTTGTCCTGCGGCCGGGTGGCCATCGTGTCCAGCTCGCGGTCGATCCAGGAGATGCCGGCCTCCGGGAAGACCACGCCGCCCCGGACGCCCGTGGTGCGGTTGCCCACGATCAGCTCGTCCGCGTCGATGTGGATGGCGAGGTGGCGCATGGCCTCCGCGAGGGACAGGGCGCGCTTGCGCGCGGCGCTCTCGCCCTCGTGAGCCTGGTAGGTGTCCGTGATGATCAGCGCCTGCTCGATGGTGAGGTAGCGCGGCTCGTCGAGCATCCGCTCCTTGAGGGCGGCGATTCGCTCGGTGGGACCGGTGCGGACGGGGTCCTGGGCCAGGGTCATGAGAACTCTCCTCGACGTTCCGCAACAGTAGTGGGCGGACGGTCCCCGGGGAACAGATTGAACGTGCGAACAGGTGGATGGAAGTGACCGTTCGCCGGGGACGCGGCGAGGTTCGAAGTCCGTGTGAAGGCTACTCGAGAAGGCGGGCCCTGCGATAGGCGCTGGGCGTGGTTCCGGCAAGGTCGCGGAAGACGCGGGCGAAGTACTTGGGATCCTCGAAGCCCACGCGCTCGGCCACGTCGTCCACGGTGAGCTGCTGGTCTGCGAGGAGGAGCTTGGCCTTGTCGATGCGGACCATGTTCCGGTAGTGCATCGGCGTCACGGCCATCTTCTTCTTGAACAGCCGGAACAGGTAGCTGGGCGAGACCGCCACCTGGCCCGCCAGCTCGTCGATGTCGAAGTCACGCGCGTAGTGCTCGTGGATGTAGCCCAGGCTGCGCTCCACGAGGGACGAGGCCTCCCGCGCAGGCTCCGAGAAGTGCTGCCGGACCTGGAGGAAGATCGCCTTGAGATAGGTGGCGATGAGCTCCGGGGCGCCCGGGCGGTTCGCGGTGAACTCCGCGTAGACCATCTCGAAGAGCGTGCGCAGCGTGCCCCGCTCGTCCATGAGCTTGAGCGCGTGGCCGTAGGGCGGCGTGGGCCCGGTGTCCACCCAGAGGCAGATGATCTCCTGCCGGTGGCGGAGGTCCAGGTGCTCCGCGTGCAGGAGGCCCGGCGGGTAGATCAGGACATCGAAGCCCAGCACGTCCATGGACTCCTCGCCCGCGTCGATGTTCGCCTTCCCCTCGAGGAAGAAGATCAGCTCGAAGAAGGGGTGGGAGTGCTTGCTGAAGTTCCAGGTCTGGCTCTTCTCGTCGAAGCGCTCGCAGAACTGCAGCGTGGGGCTCTCGAGATTGGTGGTCGCGAGGTACTGGCAGACCGCGGTGCGATCCATGTGCTCGGCCGTGCTCCGGGCAGGGGTCAGGGCCGCCACCGTACCACGCTCGCCTTGTCGTCTAGAGGACGACGCGCGTGCCGCTCTCCGCCGCCTCGCGCACCGCCAGCGCCACCTGCGCCGCCTGGAGCCCCTCGAGACCGGTCACCACCGGCCGCGCCGCCTCACCGTGGACCGCGGCCGCGAAGCCGCTCACGTTGATGTCGTAGAGGTCGCGGCGGTTGGGGATGTCGATCTCGCGCTCGCCCGACGCATCCCGCAGGATCACGGTCCCGATGGGCTCCTGGGTCATCACGTTGGTCGCCAGGATGGCGCCGTCCTCGCCGATGACGTGGATCCCGGTGGGCGCGTACGCCACGGTGAACGCGTCATGGGTCTGGACCAGCACGCCGTTCGCGTAGCGCATCGTGGACATCAGGGCGTCCTCCGCCGCGGACTCCCACGAGCCCTGCTTGGTGGCCATCGCCACCACATCAACCGGCAGCTCGCCCACGATGGGGTTGATCACCGCGGCGTCATGGCAGGTGACGTCCAGCGCCACGCCGCCACCGGCCTTGGACGCCAGGCGCCAGCCCTGCAGGCGCGGCGGGAGCATGACCGCGTGGAAGACGCGGATGGA
>CAIYZX010000398.1 GCA_903930745.1 uncultured Chloroflexota bacterium
CGTGGTAGCACGCTGCCACGCTAGCAAGGTGACCTGGTGATGAACGACAGCATCAGACTTGGCAAGGTGTACGGGATCCCCATCGGGGTCCACTGGAGCGTCCTCTTCGTGGCGTGGCTCCTGGCGTGGAGCCTGGCGTCGCGGCTCTTCCCGGCGGTGGCGCCGGGTCTCCCGGGCCTCGCCTACTGGGCGGCCGGCGCGGGCGTGGCACTCGTATTCTTCGGCTCGCTCCTGGCGCACGAACTGGCCCACGCGCTCTTCGCGCGCCGGGCCGGGGTTCGCGTCGCCGGGATCACGCTGTGGCTCCTGGGCGGCGTGGCCAAGCTGGACGGCGAGGCGCCCACGCCCGGGCATGAGCTGCGGATCGCGGCCTCCGGACCCATCGTGAGCGCGGTGCTGGGCGTCCTCTTCGGCGCCGTGGCGTTCGCGCTGCCGATGGCGACCGGGGTGTCGTCGGGCGCCTCGGCCACCGGCTCGGATGCGGTGCTGGTGCTCGCCGCCGAGGCCGCGGCGTGGCTCGCGCGCGTCAACCTCGTCCTCGCGGTGTTCAACCTGCTCCCAGGCACGCCGCTGGACGGCGGGCGCATCGTGCGGGCGGTGGCGTGGCGGTTCGGCCGCGATCGGCTTCGGGCCTCGCTGCTCGCCGCACGGATGGGGCGGATCGTGGGCTTCGGGCTCATCGGCTTCGGCGTGCTGGAACTGGTGATCGGGGCGGACCTGGGCGGGCTGTGGACGATCGTCATCGGCCTGTTCATGTCCGGGGCCGCGGCCGCGGAGCGGAACTTCGAGGTGGCGCGGAGCGCGCTCGAGGGCCTGCGGGTGCGCGACGTGATGGTCGCCGCGCCGCACCGGGCGCCCGCCGGCATCACCGTTGACCTGTTCGCCGACTCCGTCCTGGTGGCGGACCGGCAGTCCGCTGCGCTCGTGGTGGAGTCCGATGGGTCCATCGTGGGCGTGGCCGGCGTGCCGGAGGTGGCAGCTTTGTCCCCGTCGCGGCGCCGGGAGGCGCGGGTCCGCGACATCTCGGTGCCCCTGGCCGCGATCCGCGTGGTCCGGCCGGACGAGCCGCTCCTCGCGGCCCTGGAGGGGATGTTGACGGGGACGGCGGAGTCCGCCGGCACCGCGGGTGGTGCTGCGGGCTCCGGCGCTGCGGGCGTCGCGGGCGTTCCGGGTGTTGGCGCCCCGTACCTCCTCGTGGTGGAGGGGGCCGACCTCGTGGGCATCGTGACCCCCGTGGAGCTGGCCCGGACCGTCTCGCTCCGCGGCGTCTCATCGTCCCGCGGCCAGTCCGGCGCTCCAGTGCCGGGGGCCGGGCTGGGCACCTCCGGGCCATCGGAGGCTCCCGGCCGGTAAGGGGGTCCTGATCGCCCGGCGGGTCTCCCCACCCCGCCGGGCGATCCTCGTGTCGGCGCGCGCCGGTCGCCTACCGGCCCTGCCGAAGCCTCGACGGGAGCAGCCGCGTGCCGTCGAGGTCCACCCACAGGAGCCCCGGCGCATCCGGCATGGGCGCGTCGGGGTTCCGCAATGCCTCCAGCCACGCCATCGCCGACGCCGGAAACCTCCCCGCAAACACCTCCCGAAACTTCGCCACGAGGTCCCGGTTCCTCCTGGTTGCCCGGATGATGAAGACGCCCTGCACGCGCCACTCGTCTCCGTGTCGATCGCGGACCGTCGCCACCTTCCGCTCCAGGCTGCGCATCGCGGCACCTCCGTCCGTGATCAGGTCCCACACCTCGATGACCGCGATCTCCTTGCGCGTGATGCGCGTCAGCAGTACATCGATGGATCGGGGAAACGGGTCTCCCGGGAGCAAGTACTCAGGTGTCCCCTCCCAGCCACCGGGCCGCGATGTGGCGATGCAGACGTTCTGGCCCGCGAGGTGATGCGTGTCGCGCGGCTCCGAGGCGCCGGACGCACCCTCCATGAACGCGGCCAGCCGAACTCCGGAGCCAACCGCTGCCCTGACCCATATCTCGAGGCTCGCGCTGCTGGCCCGCCCGCCCTCAAGCACCGAGACCTGGCGCTGGCTGATGCCCACTCTCGCCCCGAGCTCCGTCTGGGTGAGGCGCAGCTCAGCCCTCCGAACCCGGAGCGCGGTGCCCAGCTGCTGGGCCAGGAAGGCGGCACGCTCCGCGGCGATCTCGAGCGGGGTCTTCTCCGCAGGGTCCGCTCTGGGAGCGCCGGCAGGGTGGTGGCTGGGGGTGTCAGCGGCGGTGGACATGCTCCCATCCTGCCGCGCGACGCTTACCCGGCACTTACGCGGGACTCACCTACCGGTTTTGGGCCTTCTGACGGGCGATATCCGCCACAGGTCTAGGACGGGCGGTCGCGCGTGCGGTGCTTATGCACGTGGATGCTGGGAATCCACAAGGGTCCGGAAGACGGCGCGAACTGCCCTGGCTTGCGTGCAGATCTATGCGTGCCAGTGCTGAGAGCGACAACAAGGGCTCGGCGGGAGGCTCGATGGCGGCCGGGCGACAGGGCTTGTGGATTCCTAGCACTGGGGCGTCTATTGCAGGGTGCAACAAGGTCACCGAACGCGGCCTGCCGCAGGAACGAGGAACGCCCCCGGGCCCGAAGGCCGCGGGGGCGTTCCTGCGTGGTGCGCAAAGGAACGAGCTCAGTACTGGAAGAGGAGCTCGCGGTACTTGGGGAGCGGCCAGAGGTCGTCCGCGACCAGCGTCTCCAGCTCGTCAACCGCGGTGCGGAGGGCGGCCTGGGCAGGGAGCACGGAGTCCGCGAAGGCCCGCGCCTCGTCCTGGACGGAGGAGGCGGCGTGCGCCCCGTGGAGCGCGTGCTCCAGGGCGTGGATCCCGTCCACCACCGCATCGGTCACCGTGGCGACCTTGGCGGCGACGGCGGCAAGCCCCCGGGACGCGGACCCCGCGGCGGCGAGCCGCCCGAGGTACGACGCCGCGGCCGGCACGATCAGCGTGGTCGCCATGTCGATGGCGCACAGCGCCTCGATGTTGCAGACCTTGACGTACCGCTCCCAGTTGATGTCCGCGCGGGCGGCGAGCTCGCGCTCGGTGAGGACGCCGAAGGAGGCGAACAGGGCCGCGGCCTTGGGGGTGGACAGGGCCGGCAGCGCGTCCACGGTGGTCTTGTTGTTCGGCAGCCCGCGGCGAGCGGCCTCGGCGTGCCACTCCTCGGAGTAGCCGTTCCCCTCGAACAGGACCTGCTTGTTGGCGCGCAGGATGTTGGACAGGATGGAGGTCAGACCCTCCATGTCGCCCGCGGACAGGCGGTCCAGGTCATCGGCCAGCGTGCGGAGCGAGTCCGCCACCGCCGTGTTGAGGACCGTCTGCGGCCAGTAGATGGGGGCGGACGAGCCCACCGCGCGGAACTCGAACTTGTTGCCCGTGAAGGCGAAGGGCGAGGTCCGGTTGCGGTCCGTGGCGTCCGCGGAGAGGTCCGGCAGCGAGGTCACGCCAAGACCGATGGACGCGCCCTTCTTGGACCCGGACGTGACGCCCGCCTCCAGCTGGGAGAGGACGTCTTCGAGCTGCGAGCCCATGAAGATGGACATGATGGCCGGCGGCGCCTCGTTGGCGCCCAGGCGATGGTCGTTGCCGGCGTCCGCGATGGTCGCACGCAGCAGGTCCGCGTGGGTGTTCACGCCGCGGATGATCGCCACGAGGAACGCGAGGAACTGGGCGTTGTCGTGCGGGTTGTGGCCCGGGTCCAGCAGGTTCTCGCCGGCGTCCGTGCCCATGGACCAGTTGTTGTGCTTGCCGGACCCGTTGACGCCCGCGAACGGCTTCTCGTGGATCAGCATCATCAGGTCGTGCTTCGGCGCCAGCTTGCGCATCGTCTGCATGACCAGCATGTTGTGATCGGAGCCAACCGAGGTGCCCTCGTAGACGGGCGCCATCTCGAACTGGCCGGGGGCCACCTCGTTGTGACGGGTCTTCGCGGGGACGCCCAGGCGCCACAGCTCGCGGTCCAGGTCCATCATGAACGCGAGGATCCGCTCGCGGATGGGGCCGAAGTACTGGTCCTCGAGCTCCTGGCCCTTGGGGCCAACGCCGCCGAACAGCGTCCGGCCCGTCAGCACGAGGTCAGGGCGCAGCTCCGCGAGCCGGCGGTCAACCAGGAAGTACTCCTGCTCCGGGCCGATGTTCGTGAAGACGCGGGTGGCAGTGGCGTTGCCGAACCAGCGCAGGACACGCAGGGCCTCCTTGCCCAGCGCCTCCTGGCTGCGCAGGAGCGGGATCTTGTGGTCCAGCGCCTCGCCGGTGTACGAGACGTACGCGGTGGGAATCGTGAGGGTGACGCCGTTGGGCTCAACCTGCAGGAAGATCGGCGAGGTCACGTCCCACGCGGTGTAGCCGCGCGCCTCGAAGGTGGCGCGGATGCCGCCGGACGGGAACGATGACGCGTCCGGCTCACCCTGGATCAGGTTCTTGCCGGAGAACTCCGCGATGGTCCGCCCCTCGCCCTGGGGGTTCAGGAACGAGTCGTGCTTCTCGGCCGTGGAGCCGGTCATGGGCACGAACCAGTGCGTGTAGTGCGTGGCGCCGTGGGCCATCGCCCACTCCTTGACCGCGTGGGCGACGGCGTCGGCGATCACGGGGTCGAAGGCCTCAAGGCCGTCGATGGTGCGGCGAAGGCGGCGGAAGATGGGCTTGGCCAGGTACTGGCGCTGCGCGTCCTCGCCGAAGACGTACTGGCCGTAGATGTCGGCGCCGCCGTCCTCCTGGTAGTTCTGGGTCGAGGCGACGCGGTGCGTTGAGATCGCTGCGATGGCCGATGACCGTGCGCTCATGGGACTCCTGCGAGGCTGCTGCGGGTACGGACTGCCGCTTCTGGTGGTGCGATGCGTGGAAGCATGAACGATCGCGATGCGGGCGTGGAACGGTGTTCGGGTACCAGTTGGGTGGCGGGACGGTGACTGCCCGCTAGCCCGGGGATTCCCTGCCGTGTGAACCCCTTGCCCGGACAAGGTCGTCAAGCACGCCACCGAACTCGCGACCGACATCAACATAGCGGTCCGCTCGCACCACGAGGGCCGCCTTTCCGCCGGTCGTGATGCGGGCCCAGACGCGCCGCCGGGGCATCCAGAACGTGATCAGCAGGCCGGTGATCAGGAGCAGGAACGCGAACCAGACGATGGGCGCGCCCGGGTCCTTCTTGGCGATGAGCAGGGTGTACTGGCCGAAGCCGCGGAGCTCGATGCTGAAGTCCGTGCCGCCGGGCCTCGCGGTCTCGCCGCTCTCGAGGGCCACCGGCTGGAGGCCCGTGGCGATGGGCGAGCCGTCCGGGTTGGCCCCGTCCACGCGGAACGGGAGGACCAGGAGGACGCCCGCGCCGTCGTCCGCCTTGCGCAGGACCATCTGGAGGATGACGTTGCGGCCCGGGACGGTCATCTGCACGAACGGTGAGCCCGCCGCCACGTCCGTCATCGGCACCGGCGCGTCCCAGAGCGCCTCGCCGTCCGCGCCGCGGATCACCAGCTGGGGCGCGGGCCCGAAGCCATTCTGGTGGAAGGTGTAGCCGTCCACCTCGAGGGGATCGTTGACCCGGATGGTCTTCTCTGCCACCTTCTGGCCGCCCTGGTAGACCGCGAGGCGCGTGGTGAAGTCCGTGGGCCTGCCGGTCTCGAAGCCGGGTGCCTCGAACCCCAGGTTGCGAACCAGGAGGAGGCCCGGCGTGCCGATGGGCTGGACGGTGAGGCTCTGGCCCTCCGCCACGACGAGGCCCTGCTCGAAGCCGAACCTCGACGTGACCGCCGCGGCCACGAGGAAGAGGATCAGGCCGGTGTGGGTGATGAGGGTGGCCATCTTGGTCCACTGGTTGCGGTCGCCGTAGACCCAGGTGATCCCGTCCGCATCGGCATCGGCCGCAGGCGCGGTCTCCCGGCGCACCTTGAAGCGGTGCCGGCGCAGGACCCTCGCCACGGTGTCCGCGTCCACGCCCGCCATGAGGGCGCGGTCCGGCAGCCGCGGATCGAAGTAGGCGTCCGGCTGGGCCACCCGCACATCGGCGGACTGGCGCCAGAGCCGCGGGGTGCGGTCGATGGTGCACGCCACGATGGACAGGATCAGGACCACGATCCCAACGCTGAACCACGTGCTGGTGAAGACCTGGAAGAGCTGGAGGCGCTCCAGCGCGTTGACCACGTCCACGCCGATGACCGCGTCGTACTGCTCGTGCAGCTTCGCCATCTCGTTGGTGTAGTCCGTGGGGGACTTGAAGGCGAACCCGGGGAGCTGCTTCAAGACCATGCCCACCACGGCAAGCAGGGCCAGGGCGGTGATCTGGAGGACCGCGAAGTCCACGGACGTGAGCAGGCCCCAGATCGCGTCCGCGATCCGCGAGGGGATGCCCTTGCCCGCGCCCCTGGTGCCGCGAGCGGCGGACGCTGCTACCGCGTGCCCCACTGGTACGACTGCTTCATGAGGCGAAGGTAGACGAAGGTCTCCGTCTCGCGGACGCCGGGGATCTTGCGGAGCTTCTCGGAGAGGAACCGCAGGAGCGCCTCGTTGTCCTCCGCGACCGCCTCCACGAGCACGTCATACGAGCCCGCGGTGACCACCACGTAGTCCGTCTCCGGGAACGCGGCGGCCGCCTCGGCCACCTCGATCAGGCGGCCGGCCTCGCAGCGGATCCCGATCATCGCCCACTGCTGGAAGCCGATCTTGAGGGGGTCCGTGACGCCGACGACCTGCAGGATCCCCTTGTCCATGAGGCGGCTGGTGCGGGCGCGGATCGCGGCCTCGGAGACGCCGAGATCGGCGGCGATCTGCGTGTACGGCCGGCGGCCGTCCTCCTGGAGCTGCTCGATGATCCGCTTGTCCAGCTCGGAGACTTCGTACGTCTTGCGGCGGTCGCGTGCCTCGTTCACCTGGGGGCTGCTCCGGGAATGTCGGGCTGGGGGAGGTTCACGTGCATGGCGCGCTCCGCGGGTGTGGGACGCGCCCTGCCGATTGGCGCGATCGGGGCCGGATGCTAGCACCCCACGCCGATGCCGGCGTTGCGTTCTCCAGCGTGCGACACGATCCCGCGCCGGCGGGGGCGGACAGGCGGCCGCCAACTGAGAGTTGATGAAACACGGAACGGCGTCGCGGCGGAGGCGTGTCGCTCCTGGTTTCGCCAACTGTCAGTTGCGAAACCCCTGACGAGAAGGCTCCGGCGGGGCCCTTGGGGTGGCTCGCTCCGGGTTTCATCAACTGTGCGTTGGGGCGGGGCCGATGCGGGGCGGGCGGCGTTGGGGCGGGGCCCGGGAGCCCGGGGCCTGGGGCGCGGGGCGATCAGGCGCGGTCCAGGAGCTCCAGGGCCGGGGCCAGGGCGGCGATGGACACCTCCGTGATGGGGTCCACCACCAGCTGGACATGGCCAATGCCCGCCGCGGCGTAGGCACGCAGCCCGTCCGCGATCTGCTCCGGGGTCCCGGAGAGGGGCACCACCTGCATGCGCGGGTTGGTGTCGCCCATCACGCGGCCGGTGCCGCCCTCCATGCGGACCTGGACGGCCACGGTGCGCTCGATGGCCTGCGGGTCACGGCCGGCGGCGCGCGCGGCGTCGTCCACCAGCGAGATCAGCCGGGGCACGCCCGCGGGCGAGTTGGACGTGTCCGCGTACCAGGCGTTCCACGCCGCGATGTACGGGACGGTGGCCGCGAGCATCCGCGGGCCGATGGAGCCAACCATCAGCGGCGGGCCACCCGGGCGGATGGGCCGGGGCAGGACCTCGGCGTCGCGGACGGAGTAGAACTCGCCCTCGAAGTCGATGGAGCCGTGCGCCAGGAGCGTCCGGACGATGGTGAACGCCTCCTCGAACCGGCTGATCCGGTGGTCGAAGGGCGAGCCCAGGGCCGCGAACTCCGTCTCGTTCCAGCCCGCACCCAGGCCCAGGACCAGGCGGCCGCCGGAGATCTCCTCCACGGACGAGGCCAGCTTGGCCAGCATGAACGGCGAGTGGAACGCGGTGGACGCCACGAGGGGGCCCAGCGTGATGCGCTCCGTGGCCTCCGCCAGGCCGGCGAGCTGGGTCCAGACCTCCCACGGGCCGCGGGTCTCGCCGCTCGCGTAGCGGTACAGGAGGTGGTCGCCAAGCCAGACGGAGTCGAAGCCCGCCTGCTCGGCGAGGCGCGCCATGGCGCGGACCTCCGGCCAGCGGACCTCACGCTCAACCTCGGGAAGCTGGATGCCAACGCCAAGGGGTCGGCCGGGTCGTCTCGGGATCATGGTTCGGCAGGGTACCAGCGGGCGCTGCCGGAGTACGCTCATCGCACGATGCCCCGTCGCGATGTCGCGCTCCTCTTCGCCGCCCGGTCCGTGCGCATGTTCGGCTACGGGCTGCTGTCCGTGGTCCTCGTCCTGTATCTCGCGTCCATCGGCCTCGCCGGCGGGGAGATCGGGCTCCTGCTCGCGCTCACGCTCGTGGGCGATGCCGCGATCACTCTCTGGCTCACCACGCACGCGGACAGGATCGGCCGCCGGCGCGTCCTCCTTGCAGGTGCCGTGCTGCTGCTCGCCGCGGGCCTCGTCTTCGCCGCCACGCCGGTCTTCGCGGTGCTGCTGGTGGCGGCCACCATCGGCGTCATCAGCCCCTCCGGCAACGAGGTGGGGCCCTTCCTCGCGGTGGAGCAGGCGTCGCTGGCGCAGCTCGTCCCCGCGGAGCACCGGACCCGCCTCTTCGCGCGGTACCAGCTGACGGGCTCGCTGGCCACGGCCGCGGGCGCGCTCACCGCGGGCGCGGTGGTCCAGCTGGTGACGGCGGCGGCCGAAGGTGCCGACACGGCATCCCTAGCCCAGGCGCCGGACCCGGCCACCGCGTATCGGGCGGTCATCGTGGCGTACGCGCTCGTGGGCGTGGTCCTGGCCGGCCTCATCGCGCTCGTCTCGCCCGCCGTGGAGGTGCCGGAGACCCAGGTCCGCGACGAGACCATCCGCACCCGCCTGGGCCTCCACCGCTCGCAGCGGGTGGTCGCGGGCCTCGCCGTCCTCTTCGCGCTGGACGCGTTCGGCGGCGGCTTCGTCATGCAGAGCTTCATCGCCTACTGGTTCCACCAGCGGTTCGGGCTTGACCCGGTCACCCTGGGCTGGCTCCTCTTCGGCGCCAACATCCTCGCCGCGATCTCCGCGCTGGCGGCTGCGCCCCTGGCCAAGCGCATCGGCCTCGTGAACACCATGGTCTTCACGCACCTGCCGTCCAACGTGCTGCTGATCCTGGTGCCCCTCGCGCCCACGCTGCCCCTCGCGGCGGGCCTGCTGCTCGCGCGCTTCGCCATCAGCCAGATGGACGTGCCCACGCGCCAGTCCTACACGATGGCCATCGTGGAGCCGGACGAGCGATCCGCGGCGGCGGGCGTCACGGCGATCGGCCGGTCCATCGGCGTTTCGGCGTCACCGCTGCTGGCGGCGCCGCTCATCGTGGGATCCGCGGCGCTCGCGGGGCTGCCGTTCGTGATCAGCGGCGTGCTGAAGATCGTCTACGACGTGGCGCTCTGGCACCGGTTCCGGGCCGTGCGCCCGCCAGAGGAGTCCTGACCCAGGTCATCGGCCGCGCCGGCCCGCGCGCCCGGCGGTCCCGGGCACATGTCCCGAGCCTACTGGCCGACGACCCCGCTGCCGGTGATCAGCGACACGATCACGTCCACGTCCGCGGACCCCACGATGCCCGTGTACTTCGCGCGGACCACGCCCATCTCGTCCACCACGAAGATCCAGGGCATCTCCGTTGCCGGCCAGGGCGCGGGACCCATCCCGAACGGCTCCGTCCACTGGTTCAGCGGCGGGTTGTCGATGGACCCGGACAGCACCGGCTCGTCGGTGATCACCTGGTACACGAACGGCTCCAGGTGGATGAACGCCACGTCCGGCCAGCGGTCCAGCAGGTAGCGGATCATCGTGATCGCGCGGCCGCAGGCGGGCGAGACGCGGAAGCGGTTGGAGTCGATCACCAGCACGTACGGCTTGCCGGCGGCCAGCGCGTCCGCGGTGGAGGTGGTGTAGAGGCGGTCGTCGATCACCGCGTCCACCACGGTCGTCAGCAGCTTCGGGTTGCCGCCCACGTCCGCGAGCGTGGGCGTGTCCACCTTGGGGGCCGGGGCGCCAACCGGCGTGGTTGACCCCTGGTCCAGCGCCGTCATGACGGTGGAGCCGGTCCGCCCGTCAGAGGTCTGGACGTCCAGGCGCCACTGGCCCGGCGACGGGATGTCCGCGAAGCCCACGAAGTTCACGATGCGCTCGCCCGGCGGCAGGACCGCGGTGGTGGGGATGTCCACGCCGGCCTGCTGGCTGTTGGCGCCGATGACCTTGAGCGTCACCTTCACGGACGCGTCCACGGGCTGGCCCTGCGCGTCTCCCAGCGTGACGATCAACGGCGTGCTGCCGCCCGCCCAGATGGACGAGGAGATCACGCTGACCCGCAGCTGCTTCTCCGGATCGCCGGAGCCCGGGGCCACGGCCTGCGAGGCACCGGGTGCCACGGTGGGAGCGATCGCTGAGCCCGCGCTCTCCGCCATCAGCCGGCGGAGGAGCTGGACCATGGGCTCCTTGGGCGTCTTGAACGGGAAGTGGGCGCGGAGGAGGCCCTGGGCGTCCACGAGATAGATGTCCGCGGTATGGCTCATGGAGTAGCCGCCGGCGGACCCGCTGTCCACCTTCGCGTACTTCACGCCCCACCCGTTGGCATTCTCCGCGACCTCCTGCGGCGTGCCGGAGAGGCCGATGAAGGCCGGCGGCAGGTACGTGAGGTACTTCTTCATGGCGGCGGTGTCGTCCCGGTCCGGGTCGATGGAGGCGAAGACCGCGCGGGGCCCTGCACCCACCTCTTTCAGGACCTGGGAGACCACGCCAACCGTCTCCGGACAGACGTCCGGGCAGTGGGTGTAGCCGAAGAAGACGAGGACCGGCTGGCCCTTGAGCTGCGCAAGGTCGAACCGGTTGCCGTCCTGGTCCAGGAGCTTGAGGGGCGGGGCCTGGCGGACGGCGGCGTACTCGAAGCCGGACGCGTCCGGGGCGGTGGAGGCACCGGGGGTGTTCGCGCCCCCCATGCCCACGAGCAGGATCAGGCCGAGGGCGAGCGCGCCCAGGAGGGCCATGAGGCCGATGCCGATCCCAACGGTCCGGCGGTCCAGGGGCTGGCCGCTCTTCGGGCTCGTCGGGCTCGTCATCGGCGGCGCGGGGGTCTGCGAGGTGGTCATCGCGATCAGTATCCGCTGTCCTGGCCGATCGCTAGCTCGCGCGGACCTCGGCGGTCACGTCCACGGGCGCGGCGTTCTTGAAGACGAGCTTGAGCTCAACCTTGTCGCCGGCCTTCAGGTCTGCCGACAGGCCCATGATCATGACGTGGTAGCCGCCGGGCTCGAAGCTGACGGAGCCGCCCGCGGGGATCACGACCGTCTCCACCGGCTGCATCCCGGTCATGCCGGAGGCGTCCGTGGTGGTCTCGTGCATCGTGGCCATGCCCACGGACGCGGTGACGCTGACGAGGGCGTCCTCGGCGGTGCCGGTGTTCTGGAGGGTGAAGTAGGCGGCGGTCATCGCGCCGGCCTGGCCGGTCCGGACCCAGGCGCCGGTCACGGTGACGGTGGTGGCCGTCCCCTCGCCGGGCGTGCTGGGGGAGGCGGTGGCGCTCCCGGTTCCGCTTCCGCCGCACGCGGCGACGAGCAGGGTGACGAGCGCGGTCACGAGGACGAGGGCAGGGGAGACGGGGAGCGCGGCCACGCGCTTGGTCATGACGGGCCTCCGGTGTTGGGACGCAGCTTCGGCATCGGCGCGCACCCGTGGACTGGCCACTCCGAGCGCACCGGGCCGGTGGCAAGTCTCGCAGGGCGGGCGTTCGGGGCGGACGGCGGAAGGTCCCGAAGGTGGCGGGCCGGACGTCCCGGCGGGCGTCCTCGGGCAGGGCTCGCACGCGGGGTCCCGGTGTCACATGATTGCGGGCATGCAGTTCGGGATCATCCTCACCACGGGGGACGCGCGACAGTGCGCGGAGATGGC
>CAIYZX010000399.1 GCA_903930745.1 uncultured Chloroflexota bacterium
CCTGGTGGGCGGATCCGGCCCCCGCAAGACCATCCCGCTGATCGCAAGGTGCGCGGACATGTGGAACATGTACGGGACGCCCGACGTGCTGCGGGCCGCCGATGCGCGCCTGCGGGAGGCCTGCGAGGCGGTGGGCCGGGATCCCGGCGAGATCGAGCGGACGGTGAACGTGAACGTGGTGATCCGTTCCACTCGCGAGGAGGCGGAGCGGGCGTGGCACGGGTGGTGGACGGTGCACCAGCCGCACAGCGGCGAGGGCATGCTTGACGCGGGCGGCACGGTTGCCGATGTGGCCGAGGCGCTCGCGCGCTACCGTGATGCCGGCTTCGCCCACCCGGTGATGATCTTCCGGACGCCGTGGGACCTTGACACGATCGACCGCCTGCCCGAGCTTCGGGCGGCCCTGGGGGATTGACGATGCGCACGACCAGCAGGCTGCACGGGATCATCGCCGCCGCCGTCATCGTGGTGAGTGCCTGCTCCCCCACCCCGTCGCCCTCCGCGTCCGCCGTGACATCGGTACCGCCCTCGGGCACCGTCACACCCGCCCCCTCCGCGACGGCCGCCCCGGGCCCCACCGCCACGCCGGAGCCAACGCCTTCGCCAACTCCAGCCCCACCGGTCTTCGTCCCGCCCGTCGTCACCCCGGCCACGCTGCCCGTGGAGACGGGCACCGTCCTGATCACGCCCGGCGTTGAGCACGGTGACGTCTACGTCATGGTCGTCCAGGGCTCGATGTTCGGCGGTGGCCCGGAGCGGACCATCGTCACCCACCTCGACGCCCGTGGGCGGACGACCGCCGGCTGGCCCGTGGCGATCGAGGGATGGAGCTGTTCCAGCGCGTGGGGCTCCAACCGCCCGCAGGGCGTTCTCGTGGGCGTGGACGGCATCGTCCGACTCCTGTGCGTCACGAGTACCAACGTGCCCGGCTCGGAGCCCGTGCTGGCCGCGGTTGCCCTGGGTCCGGATGGCACGATGCCGGGTGGTGCCTGGCCGATGGAGATCGCAGGCGACTGGGACACCGAGGCGGTGCTCCTGGGCGACACGCTCGTGACCGGGACCAGCACCCGTGCCTCAGACGATCCCCAGCACCCAGCCAGCACGTACCGGGTGACGAGCGTGGCCGCCGATGGGACGGTCACGGAAGGCACGCCCGTGACCATCGACCTCGTGTCCTGGTCCGTCCTGGGGCGCGACGGCATCCTGCGGGTCATGTCCGACGACAACAGGACGGTGACCGCCATCGGGCTCGACGGCGTCGTTGCAGGCTGGCCGGCCACCTTCGATCTGCCGGTCTCCGGCCCCGCGGTCCGCGCCGATGGCACCTCCGTCTTCGTACAGGCCAAGGCCGGCAAGTCCCGGACCGTGGTGGTGAGCGCGGACGGCACGATCCAGGGCACGGGTTCCGCGTGGCTGCCCGTCACCCAGCTCGCAGACTGGTCCGGTGCAACACCCGCCGGCGCAACGGCGATTCCCCTGGTGGCGGCGGATGGCACCGCGTACCTGCTCGGTCAGAGGAAGATCGAGATGCTGGTCTACGGCATCGGCGCCAACGGGCACGTGCTGCCGGGCTTCCCCGTCACCGTGCCGTGGCGGCTGGAGGCCGACGGCCGGTGCAATGCCGCCGACACCGGGTGCGGCGTCTGGATGGTCCGTCCGCCAGTTGGCAGGGACGCAACGGTGTACCTGCCGGTCCGGCCGCTGGACAGGCGCACGGGCGGCTGGGTCACGGCCCTCACGCGGAATGGCACCGTCCGTGACGGCTGGTCGCTGATGCTCTCCGGCAACGGCGACTCCTTCTCCGCGCTCGCCATCGGAGGTTCTGGCGCCCTCTTCGGCGTCCACGTCAACCGTTCATCCAACCCCACGATCAAGCAGGTCTGGGGCATCGGGGCCAGCGGCGCGATCCGCTGGAAGGTGACGGTGGTGCAGCCGTGACCGGTGTGGATCCCCGGTTCGTCGCCGACGCCATCGTGCGGGCGAACGGCGGCGAGATCCTCCACCGCGGGCCGCTCCGCGTGGACGATCGGCGGTGGCCCGCGGAGGCGGCACAGCTCCACCGCGGCCTGCGGATCCGCGACGCCGCCAATCCGGACGAGCGCAGCTGGGTGGCGCTGGTCTTCCCGGATGGCAGCGTTCGCCTCAGCCCGGCGATCTCCGCCGCCTGCTGGTTCACCGGGGACTGAGACGGAGACAGTGCGGGTTCGTCAGACGGCGGGGACCAGCTCCGCCGGGGCCTCGCGCGCCGAGAGGAGCTCCGCCACGCGAGAGGCGGCCGCCTGGCCCTGGGCGATGCAGTCCGGGACGCCCACGCCGCGGTATGACGCGCCGGCCACGGTGACGGACGGCCACGCGGTGAGCGCCTGCTCCACCGCGGCAACACGGGCGAGGTGGCCCACCGTGTAGCGCGGCATGGCGCCCTCCCAGCGCGCGACGCGGACCAGGTCCGGAGCCGCGCCGGGCGCGATCCGGAGCGTGGTCTCGGCGTCGCGGCGGGCGTGCTCGGCCAGCTCGTCGTCCGGGAGCTGGGTCCAGGTGCCCTCGTCGCGGACGAACATCCTGAGCAGCACCGTGTCCGCGGGCGCGCGCCCCGGCCACTTCTCGCTCGTCCAGGTGCAGGCGGAGATGGCGCCGCCCGCGGACGGCGGAACCAGGTAGCCGTGGCCCACGAGCCTCGCCGCAACGGCGGCTCGCGGATAGGCCAGCGTCACGAGGATGGACGTGCCGTGCGGGATCTCACGCAGGGCGGTGGCGGCCGCGGGGACCTCCGGGGCGACGAGCGCGGCGGCGGAGGGCGCGGGCACCGCGAGGATCACGGCGTCGAACACCTCGTCGGGCGCGTCCGCGTCGGCGGCCGCGTCGGCCGAGCCGAGGCGAGCGAGAACCCCGGACGGCGCACGCCGAAGGGACGCCACGGGGGCGCCCAGTCGAACGTCAACGCCGCAGTCCGACAGCGAGCGGGCCAGCGCGTCAACCAGCGACCCCATGCCGCCCCGCAGCGAGACGAAGACGCCCATGGACCTGGCGCCGGGCGGACGCTTCGCCGCGGCGGCGCGCATCGCCGCCCCATCGGCCAGCCCGGCCCGGAGCAGGCTCCGGTGCTCGGTCTCCGCCTTGCGGAGCTGCGGCACCACGGCGTCCAGCGAGAGCTCGTCGATCGGCGTCCCGTACACCCCGCCCACCAGCGGGCCCGCGAGCCGGTCCACGATCGCGGACCCCAGGCGCCGCCGCAGGAATGTGCCCACGGCGATGTCATCGGCCGGCAGGAGCCGCGGCCACACGACGTCCTTCGCCATCCGCACCTTCTCCGGCCAGGAGAAGAGCGACGTGCGCGCGAACGGCCAGAAGCGCGTGGGCAGGACGAGGCCCAGCCCCTCGGGCATCGGCACCAGCCGCCCCCGGTGGCGGATGTAGACCGCGCGGGGGTCCAGGGTGCCCGTCAGCTCCTCGCCCAGCCCCAGCTCCCGGACCAGCGCGGCGCCGGCCGGGCGCGTGGCGAGGATGGAGTCCGGGCCGTGCTCCAGCAGCAGGCCATCCGTCCGCTCGGTGCTGATCTTGCCGCCCAGGCGAGGGGCGGCCTCGGCCAGGACGACACGGGCGCCGACACGGGCGAGGGCGAGGGCGCGGGCGGCGGCGAGACCGGTGATCCCACCGCCAACGACGAGGACACGGGGCTGTGGCCGGCTCACGGCGGAACCCGGGCGCCGCGGCTACGCGATGCCGTACGTGGGGACGTTGCCGCCGGGCACGTACGGGCAGAGCGGGTCCGTCTCCAGCGCATCGCCGGTCCAGGCGTACGCCCGGGCGCGAGAGCCACCGCAGACACGGTTGTACTCGCAGGCGCCGCAGCGGCCCTTGAACTCGGACGGGTTGCGCAGGCCGCGCATGAGCGGGTGGTCGCGGTAGAGGTCCACGATGGACGCGGTGCGGACGTTGCCCAGCGGGATCGGCAGGAAGCCGGACGGGTTCACGGTGCCGTC
>CAIYZX010000400.1 GCA_903930745.1 uncultured Chloroflexota bacterium
CCACCGCCCCGGTCGATCCCACCGCCACGCCCGTGGGCTCCGTGCTCGGCGAGACCGGCAAGCCCCAGTTCACCCCGCCGTCCACGGATGGCAGCACCTTCACCGGTGGCAGCACCACGCCGGCCGGCTCGCTGGCACTCGTGCTCCTCGGCCTCTGCGCCCTGATCGGCGTGACGGCCCTCGTGGTTCCGGCCAAGAAGCGGGGCGAGCGCTAGCCTGACGCGCTCTGCCGTGGCGACGCGGCACCCCGAGCAATGCCTGGTAGCAGAGGCCGGGACCTTCGGGTCCCGGCCTCTGTGCTTGTCCTCGAGCTGAGCGTCCCGCATTGGGCACAGGAGATGGTGCACGGTCGCACCATCTCCTCCACGGGCCGTGTTGCGCTGGTGTGGTCGTGTGCGGTTGGGTGGAGGCAGCCAGGGGCCTTCGGTACTGGACATGTCAGCCCGATAGGGCCATGCTGGCAGCGTTCACCCAGGTGGTGAACCCGGAGCAGGCCTCCGGAGACGCCAAGCACGGGGCACCATGCGTCGTTCCGCTCTCGCCTCCATCGCACTGGGCATCTTCCTCGCCCTGGCCGCCGTCCCGGCGGTCCTCGCGGCGGACGGTGATCCCGTGGAGCCCACGCCCACCGTGGAGCCCACGCCCACCCCCTGCCCCACGTGCGGCGAGATCACGGTTGACCCGCCCTTCGAGACCCCCACCCCCGAGGCGACGCCCGTGGACGAGGTGGCTCCCACCTCCGAGGTCGAGGGCATCACGGGCCGCCCGAACGATGGGATGCCCAACACGGACACCATCACCCCCACCCCCACCCCCACGCCCGCGCCGGTCTCCGGCTCGCAGGGCCTGGTGCTGGTCCTGGTGGGCGGCGCGTCCCTTCTCCTGCTCGCCGGGCGGAGGCCTGACCCCCGGCGCCGCTAGCCCGTCGCTGTCCCCGAGAAAGCGACACCCGGCCGGGGTTGCGGAGTCCGCGCCCCGGCCGACGCATATCCGGGGCCCAGGTGGCGCAGCGGTGGACCTGGAGCTCCTAGATCTCCTCGACGGACCCCGGCCACACCATGCGCACGGGACCGTCGTACTCTGCCTGCGCGGCCGCCACCGTGGCGTCCGGGTCGTAGCCCATCTGGAGATGCGTGAGGAGCGCCAGCGAGGCGTTGGTGGCGCGCGCCAGGCGTCCCACCTCGGGCCCGTCCAGGTGCTTCGCGCCGGGGTCAGACGGACCGGGGCCAAAGGAGGCCTCCGCGAGCAGCACGTCGCCCGGCCGGACCAGCGGCGCGATGTCCATCGCCGCACCGCAGTCGCCGCTGTAGACGAGGCCACGCCCGGACGTCCCGGCAACCCGGATCGCGTAGCTCTCGTCCGTGTGGGTGACCAGCGTGGCGGTGATCGTCAGGTCGCCCACGCGGTGCGGTCCGGTCCCCATCGTCTGCACGTCGAACGATTCCCCGGTGAAGCCCGGGAACCGGTGGAGGTGGTCCAGGCGGTTCGCGAGGTCCGAGGGGGCAAGCACCCGCATCCGGCGCGGCGGCGTGAACTCCCAGCGGAGGTAGTGACGCAGCGCCACGAGATCGATGTAGTGGTCCGGGTGCAGGTGGCTCACCAGGACGGCGTCCAAGGTCTCAGCGCGCAGGTGGCGGAAGATCCGGGGGAAGGAGCCCTGGCCCAGGTCCAGCAGGATGCTGGTGGACCCCAGGGAGACGAGATAGCAGGCTCCCGTGGCGCCATCCCGGTCCGTATAGGCGGGCCCGGCCCCGAGCACCGTCAATCGCATGGCGTCTCCTCCCGCACGTGATGTGCGGAGGGTAGCGGCCGCGGCGCCCCGGCGGCGTGGAAGGCTCGCCTGACGCCCTGGGGGAACGCCTGCGCCGCAGCGGGCGCCGGCCTCTCGGGGAGCCTCAGGGCTGCGGTGACGGATTGCCGGGATCCGGGGAGACCGGCGGCGTGGGCCGGGTCGTCCGCTCCGGCTTCGGCGACTTGGCGGGCTTCTGGGTTGGGTCCGGGCGCGCGGTGCGCTCAGGCTTGCCTGACGGGTCCGCGCGCGGCGTGTTGTCCGGCCGTGCGGAGGCACCCGGGTGGTCCGTGGGGTCGCCGGCGTCGCCGGGAGCACCCGGGCTGCCGGCGGACGTGAGCCGGTCCAGGGCCGCGGAGCTCGCGCTCACGGCGGTGGTGAGGCCGGCGCCCGCCGCCTCGGGTGCGGCGGCGAGCACGCTCTCGAGCACGGTGCGGTGGAACGTGAGCGCCTCGATGGCCCTCGTGGACGCTGCGCCGTCGATCCCGGCGAGGCGCTCAGCGGCAACCTCGTACGCTTCGCTTGCCGCAGCCAGCGCAGCGTCGTCGTGGCGCGCCACGGCGTCCACGACCTCCGTGAGGCGGGCCTCCGCGCGGGCGATCTCCGCCTCGGCGCGGGCGTTGGCCTCAACAGGCAGCGAGATGTCCTCCAGCGCGATCCGCGCGGAGTAGAGGGGACCACCGGCACGCGAGGCTGCGAACGCCGAGGAGCCCACGAGGAGCCCGGCAAGGACCGCGGCGGAGAGGGAGGCGGCGATCCGCCGACTGCTCCAGGCGGCGAAGAGACCGCGGCGGCGCGCGAGGATCGGGCTGGGGCCGGCGACGACCGAGGCTGGCGCGTCCAGGCGCTGCCGCCACGCCTGCTCCATGGCCGCCGCCCGGGCGCGCCGCGTCGCGGCCTGGCTGGGTTCCAGCCGGACCCTCGCGTACCGCGCAAGCCGCCGCTCCAGCTCCTCGCCGGCAGCAGGCTCCATCGGCGTCATGTCGTCCTCGTTCACCGGGTCGTCCCTGAGACCCGTGGCAGGGCGTCCGCCGGGTCGTCGATGCCCAGCTCGCGCCGCAGCGCCGCAATGGCCCGGAACTGGAGCCCCCGCACCGTTCCCTCCTGCTTGCCCATCGCCTCGGCCGCCTCCCTGGCGGAGAGGCCGGCGAAGAACCGCAGGCTGATGGCCTCACGCTGCTCCGGGGTCAGTGACCGCAGGGCGCGTGCAACGCCGTCCAGCTCCTGGCGGAGCGCCGCCAGCTCGTCCGGCCCGTCCTCGTCGAGGGGACGCTCCACGACGTCGTCGAGCGTGGTGTGCTCGCGACGGGCCCGGATATGGTCGATCACCACGTTCCTGGCCAGCTTGAAGAGCCAGCCCCCGAAGGGGACACCCCGCGCCTCGTAGCGCGGGAGCGCCTCCAGGGCCTTGACGAAGACGAGCTGCGCAAGGTCCTCCGCGTCGCTCGGGCGGCTGACGCGGCTGGCGATGAAGCGATAGACAGGCCCGTGGTAGTGATCGAAGAGCCCCCCGAACGCATCGGGGTCCCCGGCCTTCGCACGTTCCACGAGGCGGTCGATCGCCTCCTCGTCAGCCTGCATAACGGAATCCATGCACTCGCTGTTAGGTCCGGGCCGCTACGTCAAATGTCGCGGGCGGAGCGGGACCGCCTCGCGCTCGCCGCCGCGGCGGAACGTCAGCTCGCGGAATCCGGACGCCGACACCTGCCGGTAGGCCTGCTCCAGGCCGTACGAGAACCACTCCGTGCGGTGCGCATCGGAGCCAACCGTGACGTGCCGGCCGCCCATCTCGCGGAAGCGCGCCACGATCGCCGCGGACGGATACGTCTCCCGTGCCTGCTGGCGCAGACCGGACGCGTTGACCTCCAGCGCCGTCCCGCTCTCCACCAGCGCCGTGAGCACGGGCTCGTAGAGCTCTGGCGCGGCGGCCAGCTGGGCGGGCATCACGTGCGGCACGAGGTAGCGCTTCACGAAGTCCATGTGGCCGATCGTGTCGAAGAGGCCGGAGCGCGCGGCGCCGATCACCTCGTCGAAGTAGGGGGCCAGGACCTCCGCGAGTGGCCGGCCCTCCACGAAGGACGCCACGTGGGACGCCTTGTACGGCGACTCCTCGCTGATGTGGACGCTGCCGATCACGTAGTCGTGCGGGTGGCGCCGCAGCCAGCCCCGGATGTCGTCCTCGTACGCCCGCTCGTACGTGATCTCCACGCCGAAGCGGATGGCCAGGCCACGGTCCGCCCACCGGGCCGCCGCCTCGCGCACGTCCCGCTCCCGGTCCGCGAACGACGAGAAGGCGTAGGCCGGCATCGTGGGATCGAAGTCCACGTGGTCCGTGATCGCCAGCTCCGAGATGCCGCGCTCCACTGCGAGGAGGCAGTACGCCTCCAGCATCGCGTTGGCGTCAGGGGAGCGGTGCGTGTGCAGGTGCGAGTCCAGCGGCAGGTCCTGCGAGTCGCCCAGCCCGGCGGCGCGGCCGGCCGCGAGCACGTCCAGCTCGATGTCCGCACGCGGGCGGGTGTCGGCGGGATCCGGGTGGCCCAGGTGGCGATGGCTCACCCGCGGATGACTCCCAGCTCCCGCCCAACGCGGTCGAAGGCCGCCAGCGCGCGGTCCAGGTGCTCATCCGTGTGGGCCGCCGTCACGATCGTCCGGATCCGGGCCTTGTCCAGGGCCACGGTGGGGAAGACCACGGACGTGCCGAAGACGCCCTCCTCGAAGAGCCGGTTGGAGAAGCGGATCGCGGTGGCGCTGTCGCCCAGCATCACGGGCGTGATCGGCGTCTCGGACGCCCCGGTGTCAAAGCCCAGGCGCGTCAGCTCCGCCTTGAAGCGGCGCGTGTTGGACCACAGGCGCTCGATGAGCTCCGGCTCGTCCACCATGATCCGGATCGCCTCGCGGCATGCCTCCGCCACGGCGGGCGGATGCGATGTGGAGAAGAGGAACGGCCGCGCGCGCTGGGTCAGGATGTCGCGCAGGGTCTGCGAGCCCGCCACGTAGCCGCCCAGGACGCCAACCGCCTTGCTGAGCGTTCCCACCTGGATCGCCACGCGCCCCTCGAGGCCGAAGTGGCTGACGCTGCCCCGGCCATCGCGGCCCAGGACGCCGCTCGCGTGCGCGTCGTCCACCATGACCGCGGCGCCGAACTCCTCGGCCACCTCCACGATCCCGGGGAGCGGCGCGATGTCGCCGTCCATGCTGAACACGCCGTCCGTCACGATCAGGATCAGGCGGTACGGGGCGCCGTCGCCGTCGCGCCCGCTGAAGACCGCGTCGCCGATGACGTGCCGCAGGTCCTCCACGTCGCCGTGGCGGTAGACCACGCGCGGCGACTTCGAGAGGCGCATGCCGTCGATGATGCTGGCGTGATTCAGGGCGTCGGAGACGATCAGGTCGTCCTCGCCCGTGACCACGGGGATCACGCCGGTGTTCGCGGTGAAGCCGCTCTGGAACGTGAGCACGGCCTCGGTGTGCTTGAACTCGGCGAGCTCCGCCTCCAGCGCCTCGTGGACGGTCATGGTTCCCGCGATGGTCCGCACGGCCCCGGAGCCCGCGCCCAGCTGCTCCACGCCGCGGATCGCCGCCGCGCGCATGCGCGGGTGGTGCGTCAGGCCGAGATAGTCGTTGGAGCTGAGGCTGATCACCTCGCGCCCGTCCATCACGGCCACGGGACCCTGG
>CAIYZX010000401.1 GCA_903930745.1 uncultured Chloroflexota bacterium
GCTCCAGGTGCAGGTCACCGCGGAGGATGGCCTGGCCACCACCACGTACACGGTGAGCCTCACGCGCGTGGCACCGGATGAGACAGGGCCGACGGTCACAACGCCGGTGCTGACGCCCTCCACCATCAGCCGGGGCGGTTCCGCCTCGGTGGTCGCCACCATCTCGGATCCCAGCGGGGTGAGCTCGGGGGAGGTCCGCATCGATGCCGGGCCGTGGAAGTCCCTGTACTACAGGGCCGGCATGGCGGGAGACACCTCCGTGGACCTGGGCATCACCTTCACGTCCGCGGCGAGCATCACGGCGGGCGAGAGCCACGCCTGCGCTCTGACCTACGCCGGAACCGTGACCTGTTGGGGCGACGGCGGCTATGGGCAGCTGGGCCAGGGCGTGACCCTGAGCAGCACCACGCCGGTGCCCGTGGACATCTCGGGCGTGACGCAGGTGGTGGCAGGCCGCTGGCACACGTGTGCCCTGCTGGAGGACACCTCCGTCCGCTGCTGGGGCGCGAACGAGTTCGGGGAGCTGGGCGACTACACCAACACCAATGCCGCCGCGCCGGTCACGGTGGTGGGCATCGGCGGTGCGGGCACCCTCACGGGCGTGGTTGCGCTCTCCGGTGGCGGATACCACACGTGCGCGCTGCTGGCCTCGGGCTCCGTGGCCTGCTGGGGCAGGGGTGACTACGCCGAGCTGGGAGACGACAGGGGCGCTGACTCCACCGTGCCGGTGCTCGTCAGCGGCATCACCACCGCAACGGCGATCGCCGCGGGTGACGTCCACTCCTGCGCCGTGCTTGCCAACGGCACCGTCCAGTGCTGGGGTGCGGGCAACAACGGGCGCCTGGGCACCGGCAGCTATGACTGGGCCTACACGCCCCAACCGGTCTCCGGTCTCACGAATGCCGTGGCCGTCGCGGCGGGCGGTGCCCACACGTGCGCCACGCTCGCCACGGGCGGTCTCTCCTGCTGGGGCAGCAACGAGCTGGGCCAGCTGGGCCTTGATCCGTCCGTGACCCCGGAGACCAACGCCCCGGTGTCCGTCACCGGTGTCACGGGCGTCACCGCCCTCCGGGCATCGTTCCACGACACGTGCGTCCTGCGGAGCACCGGCGCCATCAGCTGCTGGGGCGAGCTCGCCACCGCCGCCCCGGGGACCGGTGGCACCACGGGCGCCGTTGGGGTTGCCGCCGGCGGCGTCTTCGCCTGCAGCCTCTCGCGCACCGGGACCATCGCGTGCTGGGGCGACAACCAGGCGGGCTCGCTTGGCAATGGGACGCATGACTCGTCCGCATCGGCAGTCGTCTCCTCCACGTCGGACACCCTGCTGGCCGACGGCAGCCACCAGGTGTGCATCCGCGCCACCGACGGGCCCGGCAACGTGACCTCGCCCGCCTCGTGCGCCACGCTCACCATCCCGGATGTCACCGCGCCCACGTTCACCACGCCGGTGACCGTGACGCCGCGAGCGGGCGTGACGCTGCCCACCGCGGCCGCCACGAGCGCCATCCCGGTCGTCGTCTCGTGGGCCGCCACAGATGGCGGCGTCGTCACCAAGTACACCCTTGAGCGCCGGACCGGCACAGGTGCATGGACGAAGGTTGCCCTGGCTTCGGCCCTCGCCACCTCGTACGCCACAACGGTCCCCGCCAGTGGGACGGTGTCCTTCCGGGTCACCGCGTTCGATGCGGCGGGTCACACGACCCCCTCCACCTCTGCGGCCCTCTCGGCTCGCCTGGTCCAGCAGACCGCGACCGCGATCACCCGCAAGGGGACGTGGACGCCCTACGCCCTGGGCACGCTCTCCGGCGGCTCGGACACGTGGGCCAAGGCGGCCGGCGCCACCGCCACGTTCACCTTCACGGGACGGTCCATCGGCTTCGTCACCATGCGCGGCACCGGTCGCGGCTACGTGACCATCATCGTGGACGGCACCACCGTGGCGAAGGTCTCGCTCTACCGGTCATCGGCCCAGCCCCGGTACATCGCGTGGAGCAAGGCGCTGGCCTACGGGAGCCACACGGTGAAGCTCGTGGTGGCGGGCACGGCGGGCCGGCCGAGGGTGGACCTGGACGCGTTCGTGACCATCCGCTGAGCCTCAGGCCGGGAGGGAGCTGCGCCCGCAGGGGCGGCTCGCCGCGGGGGCGCCGGTGCCGCATGATGGGGGCACCCAACCATGCGCGGAGGCGACGGCGACCACGATGCACGACGAGGCCATGCCGACCGGCACGGACCCGGTGGAGTCGCACCCGCTTGGTCTCGACGTGGCCGACGGGCGCGGCCCGCGTGGTCCTCGCGCGGCCGTGCCGGCGCTCCCGGTGGCTGCGGCGATCCCGCTGGACGACGCCGCCACCGCGCGGCTGCTCTCGCGGCTGCCCGCCCCGGGGCCCGCGTCCGCCACGCCGGACCACGACGTCCTGATCCGGGACGCCTCGGCCCCGCGACCGCGGCCCGGACGGACGGTCGCGGAGGCGTTCCCGCCCGCGGGCGACGGCCCCGCTCTCCCGGGCCCGGCGGAGCAGGCACCCGGCGATCTCGAGGTGCTCCGGTACCAGCCGGAGGGTGCCGTCACGATCGCCCCGGGCGTGTCCGTGACCTTCAGCTCGCCGATGGTGGCCCTGGCGGAGGTGGCGGCCGCGGTCGTCGCGGACCTGCCTGTGCGGCTCATGCCCCAGCCCGCGGGCGAGTGGCGCTGGGCGGATCCCCGGACACTGGTGTTCGTGCCCGCGGGCGAGCGCCTCCCGATGGCAACCCGGTACACCGTGGAGGTCCCCGCGGGCGTCCGCTCGGCCGCAGGCGGGGTCCTTGCCGAGACGGTCTCGTGGTCCTTCGAAACGCCGGCCCCCGCGCTCGTCGCCACGCACCCGAACGGTGCGCAGGTGCGCCCGGACACGCTCGTCGCGCTCGTGTTCAACCAGGCCGTGGCACCTGCGGACGTGCTGGCGGCCATCGCGCTCCGTCGCGGGCACCACGACGTCGCACTCCGCC
>CAIYZX010000402.1 GCA_903930745.1 uncultured Chloroflexota bacterium
CGACGGCCGCGACGTGGCCGGGAACGAGGGCCAGACGATCATGAGCGTGGCCGAGGAGAACGGGATCGACATCCCGGGCCTCTGCCACATGCCGGGCATCCACGACCGCGGCGCGTGCCGCCTGTGCGTCGTGAAGATCGGCGGCTCGCCGCGCCTGGCGGCGGCCTGCGTCACGCAGATCGCCGAGGGGATGCAGGTGACCGCGCACGACGAGGAGCTGGCGGAGTACCGCCGCGCGGCCACGGAGATGCTCTTCCTGGAGCGGAACCACGTCTGCGCCGTCTGCGTGGCGAACAACCACTGCGAGCTCCAGGACATGTCCGCGGACCTTGGCCTGACCCACTTCGAGCTGCCGCGCATCAACCCCAAGGTTGACGTGGACCTCTCGCACCGGCTCTTCGGCCTGGACCACAATCGCTGCATCCTGTGCCTGCGCTGCGTGCGGGTCTGCGACGAGATCGAGGGCGCCCACGTCTGGGACGTGATGCATCGCGGTCTGGAGACCCGGATCCAGGCGGACATGGGCGTGCCGTGGGGCGACTCCACCACCTGCACCAGCTGCGGCAAGTGCGTCCAGGTCTG
The DNA here is from genome assembly GCA_903930745.1 of uncultured Chloroflexota bacterium. GTDB lineage: Bacteria > Chloroflexota > Limnocylindria > Limnocylindrales > CSP1-4 > CAIXZV01. The sequence goes on from CAIYZX010000402.1 coordinate 583, forward strand.
CCCGACCGGCGCGCTCTTCGAGAAGGGCCGGCCCGTCGCCGCCGGAACGCGCGAGCAACGCCCCTTCCTGCCCTGGCTGAAGGTGCACCAGGAGGAGCGTGGGCTGTGAGCAAGCCGCGTGTCGCCACCGTCTGGCTCGACGGCTGCTCCGGCTGCCACATGAGCCTCGTCGATCTCGATGAGCGGCTGCTGGACATCTTCAGCCGCGCCGACCTCGTCTACGGCCCGCTCGTGGACGTCAAGGAGTTCCCGGAGAACGTGGACGTCTGCCTCGTGGAGGGCGCCGTCTCGTCCGAGGACGACCTGGAGCGGATCCACAAGGTCCGTGCCCGCACGAAGACGCTCATCGCCTTCGGCGACTGCGCGGTCACGTCCAACGTGCCGGGCATGCGCAACCCCATCGGGGTCCCGCCGCTCCTGCGGCGCGCGTACCTGGAGAACGCGGACATCAACAAGTCCATCCCCGTCATCGACGTGCCGGGCCTCCTCCCGGAGAGCCGGCCCATCAACCGGTTCGTGGACGTGGACATCTTCCTGCCCGGGTGCCCGCCGCACGCGGACCTGATCTACACCCTGCTCGACGACCTCCTCGCGGGGAGGACCCCGTCCGTTGCCGGCGCGCGGTTCGGGCGCTGAGGAGGTTGCGATGAGCCAGACCATCACGATCGATCCGGTGACCCGGATCGAGGGCCACTCCAAGGTCACCATCCAGCTGGACGACCGCGGCGAGGTGGTGGACGCGCACTTCCACGTGACGCAGTTCCGCGGCTTCGAGCGGATCACGCAGGGCCGGCCGGTCCACGAGATGCCCGCGCTCATGGCGCGCATCTGCGGCATCTGCCCGGTCAGCCACCTCATCGCCTCCTCCAAGGCGGTGGACGACATCATGGCCGTGGAGCCCACGCCCACCGGCGCGGACCTGCGGCGGATCATCAACCTGGGCCAGATCGTCCAGAGCAACGCGCTCTCGTTCTTCCACCTCTCGTCGCCGGACCTGCTGTTCGGCTTCGACGCGGACCCGGCCATCCGGAACATCGTGGGCGTGGCCCAGCGGCACCCGGAGCTGGCGAGGGACGGCATCGGCCTGCGCAAGTGGGGCCAGCAGATCATCGAGTGGCTGGGCGGCAAGCGGATCCATCCCACCGGCATCGTCCCGGGCGGCGTGGCGTTCCAGCTCACCGCCGAGGTGCGCGACCGGATCCTCGCGGGCGTCCCGGAGGCCATCGCCGCCACGGAGCGCGCCATCGCCTGGTACAAGCACGACATGCTCCGCTGGGAGGAGGAGGCCGCGTCACTCGGCAACTTCCGCTCCGCGTTCATGGGCCTCGTGGACCGCGAGGGCAACGTTGACCACTACGGCGGCTGGATCCGCATGGTCGATGCAGACGGGCACTACCTCGCGGACAAGCTTGACCCGAAGACGTTCAACGACTACATCGGCGAGGCCGTGGAGCCGTGGTCGTATCTCAAGACCACCTACTGGAAGCCGATGGGCTACCCGGACGGCATGTACCGCGTGGGGCCGCTCGCGCGCCTCAACGTGGCGGAGAAGACCGGGACGCCGCGCGCGGACGAGGAGCTGGAGAAGTTCCGCTGGCGCGTTGGCCGCGTCGCGGGCTCCAGCTTCCACTACCACTACGCGCGCCTGATCGACACGCTGCATGCGATCGAGAAGATCGAGCAGCTGCTGCGCGGTCCGGACATCCTGGACAAGCACACGCTGGCAACCGCGGGCATCAACCGCAACGAGGGGATCGGCGTGTCCGAGGCCCCGCGCGGCACGCTGATGCACCACTACAGGGTGGACGACAACGGCCTCGTGGAGTGGGCGAACCTGGTCATCGCCACCGGGCACAACAACGCGGCGATGAATCGCGCCGTGCTCCAGGTCGCCCGCAAGTACGTGAAGGCGGATCGGCTGGAGGAGTCCATGCTGAACCGCGTCGAGGCGGTCATCCGCTGCTATGACCCGTGCCTGTCCTGCTCCACGCACGCGCTGGGGCAGATGGCGCTGGACGTGCAGCTCCTGGCGCCCGGTGGCGTGCTGCTCGCGCAGATCAGGCGCTAGGCCGGGTTCCGCGTTGGCGTCCGGGGCCGGCGTGTCCCGCGTGCTGGTCATCGGGTACGGCAACCCGCTCCGTCGTGACGACGGGGTGGGCCCGGCCGTGGCCGCTCGTGTGGCCGCGGACCCCCGGATGCGCGGCGCGGTGGTGCTCGCGGAGCACCAGCTGGCCCCGGAGCTGGCCGCGGACATGGCCGGGGCGGACCGGGTGATCCTCATCGACGCGGCCGACGGCGTCCCCGCAGGGGAGGTTGGGGTGCGTGTCCTGGGCCGGGGCCCCATGGAGGAGCCGGCATCCACGATCGGGGACGTGGATGCCGGAGGGCCTCCGCTCACGCACCACGTGTCGCCGGCGTCGCTGGCTGGCCTGGCGCGCGAGCTCTACGGCGTGGCTCCCGCGCTGGTGGTCGTCAGCGTTGGCGCCGCCTCGTTCGAGATGGGGGAGGGGCTCACGCCCTCGGTTGACGCCGCCGTCCCGGCGGCCATGGAGGCCGTGATCGCGGCGGCCCTGGAGGTGGCGGATGCATGAGGTGGCCCTGGTGGCGAGCCTGGTGGACGCCGCGGTTGCCGCGGCAGCAGGCCGGCCCGCCGAACGGGTGCGGATCCGGTACGCGACCACGATCCCGGACGACGTGCTGATCCAGGCCTGGGAGATGCTGGTGGCGAACGGCCCCCTCGCGGAGGCGGCCCTGGCGATGGAGCCCTTCGAGTCCCGGCTGACGTGCCCCTGCGGGTTCGACGGGGCGCTGGAGCACGACGACGTCATCGGCCCCGGGCAGGTGGTCTGTCCCTCGTGCTCGGAGCTGCGCTCCATCCCCGTGGTGCCGGAGCTGGAGCTGGTGGAGGTCGAGCCGGCGCGCCCGACGTGATGCGCCCCCCACGTTCGGGGGAAGGGTCCCGGCCCGAGCGGACCGTGTGGTGGGACCTTCGCCCTATTGCAGGTGCCGGTGGCGCGGCGCATCGTTCGTGACAGAGACGGCCGCCCGGCCGTCGCGCACCGGTGAGTGGACGAGATGCAGCACACGCACGTCACCGCCAAGGCCCGCCCCGACGGCAAGATCGCCGCGGAGCACCCGCACCGCTTCGGACAGGTGTGGCAGGCCGAGCCCACGAGCGCGCAGCGCCAGGTCGCGAAGCACTCCGCCTCGCGCAAGCGCCGGCAGCATGATCGGGCGGCGTTGATCGACGCGGACTGACACATCGGCGATCATGGGGTCCGGATGACCAGCCTCATGCGCGCCCCCTCCGGGCGCCCCCTCCGGACACTCGCGATCGCCGTCTCCCTGGGTGCGGCGGTCGTCGCCTGGGCTCCGGCCCCGGCAGCGGCCGCCGATCCGTCTCCGGCGCCGTCAGCACCTGCGCTGGCACCCGCCCCGGCGCCGGCCTTCGCCGCCGGCGACCCGCTCCCGGCCTGCACCACGGCGGATGATCCCGCCCCGTTCCGCCGCTACGGCGAGTGGGCGTCCACGCTCGTTGACACGCGCTTCGCGCTGCCCCGCGCCTACGCTCCCCCGGACCTCGTCTCCACGTCCAACGCCGGCACCAACGGCGGCTACCTCGTGCGCCGCCTGGTCATTGCGGACCTGCGCGCCATGGTGCGTGCGGCGGCGGCCGCCGGCGTCCGGATCCGCGTGGACAGCGGCTACCGCAGCTACGCGCGCCAGGCCGCGGTCTATGCCTACTACGTGGACCTCCTGGGCCCGGTGAAGGGAGCCCTGCGCGCTGCGCGCCCCGGCCACTCGGAGCACCAGCTGGGCACCGCCATGGACATCCGCAACACGGCGGGCGCCTACACCTGGCTCGCCCGTCACGGCTGGAAGTACGGCTTCGTGATCTCGTTTCCGAAGGGGATGACGTCCATCTCCTGCTACCAGTACGAGCCATGGCACATCCGGTACTACGGGCGCACCCGGGCCATCGGAATGCACTGGGCGGCGGCGGTTCCGCGCGCCTGGCTGTGGGCCCACGTGGTGGCCGTCTAGGCGTCAGCGCGGCATCGCGTCCAGCCTGGTGCGACGGCGCACCACCGGCGCTGAATCTTGCGTGCAAACCCGCGCCCGGCACCGCACAATGCGTGCGTCGACCAACGCCCCGGCAGTGCCGGCGAAGGTGCGGACCCCTGGGGGCTGGCGGTCGCGATCGATCGACGCATGGATGTGCCCCCAAGCGCCGCTCGCGCGGCCCCAGCCACCAAGGCTCGGCCCGTCGACACACCCCACGAGACCGCTCCGCGTTCATGCACATGCATGCCCGGTGTGGCTGCGTGGCCTGCGGGTAGTTCTCGGGTACTAGTGAGCGGTCGTGTGCGGTTGGTACCACCTGCGTGCCCCGGGTGACCGAGAGTAACCCTGTGCAAGACGACCCCTGACCCCGACACTTCCCTCAGAAGCGAGCCAGACCACACCGAAGTGCCCTGGGAAGCAGGCTCGCGAAAGGAAGAGGCAACGGACATGGCAGCGATGGTCGTCAACGATCTTGGCCCGATGCTCACCGCCAGTGAGGTCGCCGAGATGCTCCACCTCCACGTGAACACCGTGAAGCGCCTTGGCGATCGCGGCGAGCTCCCGTTCTACCGCGTGTGCAAGCGCGGCGACCGGCGGTTCCGCCTGGACGACGTCATGCTCTTCCTCTCCCGCAACCGCTGACGGCCAGCCGCTGGATCGTCCCGACAACGAGGGACCCAGGGCCCGACCGTCGAACAGCGACCAGCAACGAACCGGCCCCGTGCAGTGCACGGGGCCGTTCTGATTCCCGGGACGGGCACGCGGGCCCGGGCGTCAGCCCTTGAGCGCGCCCTCGAAGATGCGGAGCGCCTCCTCCACCTCGTCCACGGTCACGTTGACGGGCGGGATCCAGCGGATCACCTGGTGGGCGATGCCGCAGGAGAGCAGGAGCAGGCCGGCGTCCGCCGCGCGCGCGCAGACCGCGTCCGCACGGGCGCCATCGGGCTCGCGGGTGGTGCGGTCCTTCACGAACTCCACGCCGATCATCAGGCCGGGCCCGCGGACATCGCCGATGCCCTGGTCCTCCGCCATCAGCTCGCGCAGGCCGCCGGCGAGTTCCGCGCCCCGCAGGCGTGCGTTCTCCACGAGCCCCTCGTCCGCGATGGTCTCCAGCACCGCCACGCCGGCCGCGCAGGCGACGGGGTTGCCACCGTACGTGGTGCCGTGCGCGCCCCGGCCCCAGCGCTCCTGGAGGTCGCGGCTCGTCACGATGGCGGAGAGGGGCAGGCCGTTCGCGATGGCCTTCGCGGTGACCACGACGTCCGGGACGATGCCGCTGTGCTCGAAGGCCCACATCCTCCCGGTGCGACCGAAGCCGCTCTGGACCTCGTCCGCGATCAGCAGGATGCCGTGCCTGGAGCAGCGCTCGCGCAGGCCCTGGAGGAAGGCTGCCGGCGCCGGGTAGTACCCGCCCTCGCCCTGGATGGGCTCGATGATCACGGCCGCCACATCGGACGGCGCCACCGTGGTCATGAGGAGGCCGTCGAAGTGCTTGAGCGCATCGGCGATCGCCTTCTCCTCGTCGCCTGCGTAGTACCGGTAGACCGCCGGGTAGACGGTCTGGTACACGGACGGCAGGAGCGGCTCGTACCCCTTGCGGTAGTTCAGCGACGAGCTGGTGACGCTCGTGGCCCCGATCGTGCGGCCGTGGAAGGCGCCGCGGAACGAGATGATGGCCGGGCGGCCGGTGACGCGGCGGGCCAGCTTGAGCGCGCCGTCGATGACCTCGGACCCCGAGTTCAGGAACATCACGGTGTCCAGCGGGTCCGGGAACGTGTCCGCCAGCATCGCCGCCAGCCTCACGGTTGGCTCCGCGAAGCCGATCGCGTGGACCGGGCCCATCAGCTTGTCCACCTGGGCGTGCACGGCGGCGGTCACGCGCGGGTGCGAGTGCCCCAGCGCGGTCACGGCGATGCCGTTGGCGAAGTCCAGGTACGCCTTGCCGCTCGTCTCGTAGAGACGGTGGCCGATCCCGTGGGACCAGCTGCGGTCCATGTACCGGCCCAGGACCGGCGACATGTTGGGGGCGGCGAGGGCGGCGAGGTCGAGGGCGGTGTCGTTGGTATCCACGCCCGGAGTATAGGGATCGGAACGTGGTCTCCCGCACGCGCGTGTGCCGGGTAGGATCGGTGGCAACCGGCGCACCCGCCACCAGGGGTGCGCGACATGCCCAGAGGCTGACCGTGATCGACTTCACGCTGACCGACGAGAACCGCCTGGTCAAGGAGACCGCCCGCGCCTTCGTTGAGGCGGAGATCCTCCCGTACATCCGTGACTGGGAGGCCAACGGCGAGGTCCATCGCGAAGTCTTCACCAGGATGGGCGAGATGGGCTTCCTTGGTGCGCCCATCCCGGAGCAGTACGGCGGCCTTGGGATGGACTACATCTCGTTCGCCATCCTGTGCGAGGAGCTGGAGCGTGCGGACACGGCGTTCCGCGTCGTGCAGAGCGTCCACGTTGGCCTCAACAGCCTGACCCTGCTGCAGTGGGGGACCGAGGAGCAGCGGCAGCGCTGGCTGGTGCCGCAGGCCAAGGGCGAGAAGCTCGCCACCTTCGGCCTCACGGAGCCGGGCGTGGGCACGGACGCCGGCAGCCTTGCCACCACCGCGCGCCGCGACGGCGACAGCTACGTGCTGAACGGCGGCAAGCTCTGGATCAGCCTCGCGGACATCGCGGACCAGTTCCTGGTCTTCGCGTCCGTGGACCGCAGCAAGAGGCACAAGGGCGTGACCGCGTTCGTGGTGGAGCGCGGGATGCCGGGTCTGACCACGGGCACGCTGCACGGCAAGCTGGGCATCCGCGCAGGCAACACGGGCCTCATCAACTTCGACAACGTCCGGGTCCCCATCGAGAACCGGATCGGCGAGGAGGGCGAGGGCTTCCTCATCGCGATGAGCGCCATCGACCAGGGCCGCTACACCGTGGCGGCGGGCGCCGTGGGCCTCGCGCAGGCCTGCATCGACGCCTCGGTCAAGTACGCGCACGAGCGTGAGACCTTCGGCCAGGAGATCGGCCAGCACCAGCTCGTGAAGCAGATGATCGCCAACATGGTGAAGGGCACGGAGATCGGCCGGATGCTGGTCTGGCGGGCCGGCTGGCTGAAGAACCAGGGCATCCGGAACACGCGCGAGACGAGCCTCGCGAAGTGGCACGCCACGGATCACTCCGTGCAGGCCGCGCTGGACGCCATCCAGATCCACGGCGCCAACGGCTATTCCAACGAGTTCCCGGTGGAGCGGTACCTGCGCAACTCCAAGGCCGCGGTGATCTACGAGGGCACCAGCCAGCTGCACACGCTCATCCAGGCGGACTACGCCATGGGCTACCGCGAGGACCGGCCGCTCCGCTGCGAGCCGTGGCCGGCCCAGGGGTTCACGCGCGGGGGCTGATGCCTGCAGGTGCCGGCCGGGCGCTCCGCCCCGCCGTCCACGGTGAGCCCGCTGGGATCACCCGCGGGCCTCAGCGGTCTGCCGCCCTGCTCCGCCCCCGGGCCGTCACGATCAGCGCCACCGCTGCGACGATGACC
>CAIYZX010000403.1 GCA_903930745.1 uncultured Chloroflexota bacterium
ACATCGCCGAGCACTACGACTCCAAGAACGGGATCAACATCGAGAACGGGTGGATCAAGGTGCCGGAGGGCCCGGGTCTCGGCATCGTCCCGGACGAGGGCGTCTTCGGGGCTCCGGTCCAGTCCTTCGGCTGAGCCGCCGCTCCCACCGGTCCCGCAGGCAAGCACGCTGGAGCCCATCTCGCACGAGGTGGGCTCCGCTCCTTTCCCGCCGTTTCGCGGGGCGCACGAGGTGCCAGGCGCGATGCGCATCGCCGAGATCCACGTCTACCAGCACGACCTCCCCGTTGCCGGGGCGGCCTACCGGATGTCGCACAGCGCCGTGTCCGTGCTGGACTCCACCATCGTGGAGGTGGTCACGGACACGGGCCTGCACGGCTGGGGCGAGACGTGCCCGGTGGGCCCGGTCTACGCGCCGGAGCACGCCACCGGCGCCCGGGCAGCGGTCTCGCAGATGGCGCCCGCGCTCATCGGGGCGGACCCGCGGCGCATCGAGTCCTGCCGCACGCTGATGGAGACGGCCCTCAACGGGCACAACGGGGCGAAGGCCGCGCTGGACATGGCGCTCTGGGACATCACGGGCCAGGCGTACGGCGCCCGGGTCTGCGATCTCCTGGGCGGGGCCGTGCGCGAGTCCGTCCCCTCGTACTACGCCATTGGCCCCCTGCCGCCGGACGAGGCCGCGCGGGTCGCGCGCGAGCGCGTCGCGCAGGGGTATCCGCGCCTGCAGATGAAGGTGGGCGGGCGGCCGATCGACGAGGACATCGAGGCCATCCGCAAGGTCTTCGCCTGCCTCCCGCGGGGGATGCGCCTGGCGGCCGATGCCAACCGCTCCTGGAACGCGCGCGACCTGGTCTTCGCGTCCAGCCGGCTGCGCGACCTGCCGGTGATCTTCGAGCAGCCGCTGAACTCCCTCGAGGAGATCGCCGCCGTCCGGCCGATGCTCTCGCACCCGGTCTACGTGGACGAGAGCTCGGTGGACCTGGGCGCACTCGTCCGGTGCCTGGCGTCCGGACTGGCGGACGGGTTCGGCCTCAAGGTCACCCGCCTGGGCGGCCTGTCCGTGATGCGGACCGTCCGCGACCTGTGCGCCCTGCGCTCCCTGCCCCACACCTGCGATGACTCCTGGGGCGGCGACATCATCGCGGCCGCGTGCGTGGCCATCGGCGCCACCGTGCGGCCGGAGCTCTCCGAGGGCGTGTGGCTGGCGGAGCCGTACATCGCGGAGCACTACGACCCGGTCAACGGCCCGCGCATCGAGGGCGGCTGGATCCGCGTCCCGTCCGGGCCGGGTCTCGGGCTCTCCATCGAGCCGGGCAGGTTCGGCGCGCCGGCGGCGTCCTTCGGCTGATCGCGCGGCGGGACCCGGGACATCGGGGGTCGGTGGCGGAGCCGCCACGCAGGTGACGACAGGTGCGTATTGCACATGGCTCCAGCCGCGACCGAGACCGGAACGGCTTCCAGGTGCTCCACGGCGTACGCCGCGACCTCCAGGGCCAGCCGCCGGCGGACGGGTACCGGGTTCGGCTTCATGTGCCGTTCGGCGCGGAGTGGTACCCCTCGTTCATGCGCCGCCCTGGCGGAGCGGCCGGTCAACGTGGCATTCATCCTCAGGAGCCTGTTCCGCGAGGCCGGCAAGGGTGCCAAGGCGAGCCCGAAGGCCTGATGGTCTGGCACGTCGGGGGCGCGGTCGCCGGGGGCGCGGTCGCCGGGGGCGCGGTCGCCGGGGGCGCGGTCGCCGCGAAAGCCCGAGCCGCCCGAACACCCCGTCTGCGCGGTCGCCCCAGCCATGGCGATCAACTGCCCGCCCAGCGGGCAACCCAGCCGACGCCCCGGTGATCCTGCATCTCCACGCGGGCAGAACCGGCGCATTGCGCCAGGATTCGTCGGTCCTGTATCCGCGAGCGGGCAGGAATGCACCTCCGCCTTGCAGGTTGCCCGCCGGGCGGGCAGCCCACGGAGGCGTGGGTCAACCGGCGGCGGGTCCCCAGGAGGCGACGCCCCAAGTCCCCTCCACCAGGCCGATGACGGCCGCCTGCACCGCTGGGTCCTCCACGCTGGGATGGAGCCTCCCGGGCCGGCACTTCGCGTTGAAGTAGCGCCCGGTGACGCCGTCCAGCGCCGGGTCCGTGGCCGCCCAGATGCTGGACCGCGAGGCCTTGGCCGCGCTCTTGCCGCCGTCGTCCGCCACCAGGCGCCGGAAGAGGGGGAAGAGCGGCCGCATCCAGCCATCGAGCATCTCGGGCGTGACGGACTGCGTCATCCGCGTTGACGCCTGCCCCGGGTAGACGATGACCGCCGTGATCCGCGTGCCGGCGAGGCGCCGGGCGAGCTCCAGGGTCATGGCCTCCGCGGCCCGCTTGGAGTTGCTGTACATCTGCAGCGGCCGGAGCGAGGCATCGACATTGAGCGCCGCGGTGTCCAGTGCCGTGCCCTCCGAGCCGCCGCTGAGGTTCACGATCCGCCCTGCCTCAGCGGAACGGAGAGCCGGCAGCAAGGCGGCCGACAGGTGCCACGGCGCCGCCACGTTGGTGGCCAGGTCCAGCTCCAACCCATCAGCGGTGGGGCGGAAGGACTGCGCGGCGGCCCCCGCGTTGTTCACGAGGACGTCCACGCGGGGATGCTCCGCGAGCACCTGCGCTGCCAGGGCCGCCACGCCGGCACGGGTGGAGATGTCCGCCGCGATGAACGCCGCCTGGGCCACGCCTGGGTGACCCTCTGCGGCGGCCGCGCTGGAGATCTCGCGGACCGCCTGGTGGCCACGCTCCGGGTCACGCCCCGTGACGATCACGGCTGCCCCCAGGCGCGCCAGGCCCATGGCGGTGTGCAGGCCGATCCCGCTCGTTCCCCCTGTGACCAGCATGACCTGGCGCGGACGATCGACATGGGCTGCAGGCACGCGGGCGGCTCCTGGGGCGGCTGAGACCTCGGCAGTTTGGTGCGCAGTCACCAACCTGTCAACCGGGCACCGGCTCCGGCGCGGCCGGCGGCGCTATCGGGCGAGCTTGGCCCAGATCCGGCCCAGTGCCGCGATGTCGTCCGCGTCCAGGCGTGCGTGGAAGTGCTCGCGGACGAAGGCGATGTGGCGGGCCGCGGCGGCATCGAACAGCGTCTCGCCGGCTGGGGTCAGGAGCGCGTAGGTGCCGCGGCCATCGCCTGGGACCTCCTCACGGGCGATCAGCCCGGCGAGCTCCAGGCGGTTCACGAGGCGACTCGTGCCGGAGCGGGTCAGGATGCTCCGCTCGGCCAGCTCCTGGATCCGCATGCGGCCCTCCGGCGCGTACCGCAGGCGCAGCAGCACCTCGAACTCCGTGTGGGTGATCCCGTCCCGCTCGCGCAGGTCCACGTCCACCGCCCGGTCCATCTGGGCGTACGTGGAGAGGAGGCCACCCCAGGCGGCGTACTCATCCGGATCGAACAACACCAAGATCTGGCTCCCCATCGGCCGCGCAGGCTCGGGCGCGGCTGGCGCTAGAGGATACCCAGCGCAACAGGGGTGCAGGCCCACGGCTCAACCTGTGATACTTGCCCGGTCACCAATCCGTGGACACGAGCCCCCTGCCCGGGCCGCCCACGCGCGATCCCCAATCCTCCCAATCCCAGCAACCCTGCGCAAGGAGCCTGCCTCGTGACCACCATCGGCTTCATCGGCCTCGGCAACATGGGGCGCGCCTCCGCGCGCAACCTCCAGCGGGCGGGCTTCCGCATGGTCGTCCATGACCTGCGCCGCGAGGCGGGCGCGCCTCTCGAGGAGCACGGCGCCACCTGGGCGGACTCTCCGGCGGCCGTGGTCGCGGCGAGCGACATCGTCTTCACGATGGTCTTCGGCCCCAAGCAGATCGCGGAGGTGGTCCGCGGGCCGCAGGGCCTGATCGCGGGCGGCGTGGCGGGCAAGCTGTGGATCGACATGACCACCAGCGAGCCGTTCCTGATGCGCGAGCTGGCGGCGGAGGTCATCGCGGCGGGCGGCGAGGCGGTTGACTCCCCGGTCACCGGTTCCGTGGACTCCGCGATCCGCGGCGACATGATCCTGTTCGTGGGCGGCACCGACGCGTCCGTGGCTCGCGCAACGCCTGCCCTGGAGGCGGTGGGGGTGATCCGGCGCGTGGGCGGGTACGGCAACGGCTACGTGGCGAAGCTCGTGAACAACCAGCTGTGGTTCGTGGGGGCGGCTGCGATCGGCGAGGCGATGGTCTCCGCCAAGCTGGCGGGCCTGGAGCCGGACGTCTGGTGGGCGGCGATGAAGGGTGGCGCCGCCGACTCCTTCGTGATGCAGCACGACGTCCCGTCCATCTTCGCGGGCCACTACGACCCGTCGTTCCGGCTGGCGCTGTGCCTCAAGGACCTGGGCCTGATCAGTGAGTTCCTTGGCTCCGTGGGCAGCCGCGCCGAGATCACCCAGGCGGTCCACGCCCGCTTCCGCGAGGCCGGCGAGCGCTACGGCGAGGACGCCGGCGAGATGACCGTCTGCAAGCTGATCGAGGACGACGCGAACACCAACCTCCGCGTGGACGGCGACTGGGCCAAGCCCTGGGAGGTCAAGCACGCGTCCGAGGCCTGACGGCCGCAGGGCCTGGCTGGCGCGGAGCGGCGCGAGGTAGCGCGGCGCCAGCTCTCTGCTCGCCTGGCGGGCAACCCAGCCGACGCCCCGGCGATCCCGCACCTCCACGCAGGCAGGGTTGGCACGAGGCGCCCCGATCCGCCGTATCTGCATCCCGTAGCGGGCACGAATGCACCACCGCCGTGCAGGTTGCCCGCTGGGCGGGCAGGGCGGGGCTCGGCGGGCCCAGCCCGCCCGGGTCAAGTCCCAGCGAGTGGTGTAACAGTGCATCGTCCTCGCGCCTGCTGTGTCAGCTCGCGAGCAGGAGCGGCTGGCTCACCTCCCCGGTGGCGACCGCGTCGATCGCGGCCATGGTCTCGGGCCGGAAGTAGCACCGG
>CAIYZX010000404.1 GCA_903930745.1 uncultured Chloroflexota bacterium
CCGGTGCTACTTCCGGCCCGAGACCATGGCCGCGATCGACGCGGTCGCCACCGGGGAGGTGAGCCAGCCGCTCCTGCTCGCGAGCTGACACAGCAGGCGCGAGGACGATGCACTGTTACACCACTCGCTGGGACTTGACCCCCGGGCCCTGCCCCTCGGGGGTGTCAGTCGCCGGGCTGCCAGGAGCGGAGCGCCTCCGCCGCCTGCCATCGGCCCACGTTGAAGGCCGCCCAGCCGCCGTAGTAGGCCGGATCGCTCAGCTCCGGGTCCGCGTACTCCCAGCCGTAGTCATCGGCGGGATTGACCGGCGAGCCGATCCCGGTGAGCACCGCCCTGCGGTGGCGCAGCAGCGACTCCAGCGCAGCCTGGTCATCGGGTGAGAGCCGGGACCACGCGGCCACGATCGCCGGGATCGCCTCGTCGCCCAGCTGGAACAGGTACTCCGAATCCAGCCCGGTCCGCCCACCCGCAGGCACCAGCGAGGGGTTCAGCGCCCGCTCCAGGTTTCGCTCCGTCACGAACGCCTGCGGCCCCACCACGTTCAGCAGCACGAGCGCGCCCAGCACGCCCACACCCAGGACATGCAGCGTCCAGGTGGTCCGTCGCAGGTGGAGCAGCACCACCAGCGCCACGATCCCGGCCGCCAGCCACAGGATGGACGCCAGCACCACGAACCGCAGCTCCGTCCAGCCGTACGCCGCCTGGTAGAGGCCAAGCCGCTGCAGCGCAGACCCCAGGATCACCGCGGTCAGCGCCAGGAGGAGGAGCGCGCAGGCCTGCTGTGCCCGCGACCGGCCGGCGCCCGCCGCCACGTCCAGGCCCACCACCAGCATCCCGGCAAGGACCGCGACCACCACCAGCTCGAAGAAGCCACGGCGTGCGTACTCCGCGTACGTGAGGCCGGTGGAGGCCAGCGTGTCGCGCCCGCCGAACAGGTAGGCCACCTGGAGCGCCACGAAGACCGCGAACAGGAGATCCACGACGACGAGGATCGTGGTCGCCTCCACGGAGCCCAGCCGCGCGACCGAGGTGGCCGAGGAGGTGGGGGCAGACGGCGAGGCGGCCAGCACGGTGTTCCGCGGTGACGGGAGGAACGCGGGCAGGAGCCCCGCCCCCAGTGCCAGGAGCCCCGTGGCGCCCCATGTCACGATGCCCACCACGAAGCCCCGGCCGATGATGTCGCCGAGGTCCAGGTCCAGCTGCCAGTTGAAGAGGTCCGCGGCAAGCTTCGCGAAGACCGCGTCCGCGGCTGAGAAGAGCATCCCGAAGACCAGCACGATGGGCAGCGCGATGGCGAGGCCGCGCAGGACCGGCGCCATGGTGGAGAGCCGCGCACCCAGCCGATGCCGGAGGGACGGGGCGGTGCCGGGCGCCGCCGGGGCCGAGGCGGGGCCCGAGGCCGATGAAGCGGCCGCGGACGACGCGGCGACCCCCGCGCGCATCGACAGGATCCCCACCACGGCGGAGACGGCGGTGCCGGTCGAGAGCTCGATCACGTGCAGCACCGGCCCCCGCGTCACCCGCGCTCCGCCGAGGCACGCCACGGTCCCGGCCGCCAGCAGCGCGGCGAAGAAGAGGTCCATCGCTACCAGCCAGCCGTCCGCACGAAGCACGACGAGGAGCGCGAGCAGGAACGAGGAGGGTGCGAGCCAGCGGTCCCATGCGTCCATCCGCTCCCAGCCCTCGCGTCCGGCAACCACGTGCGCCACCAGCAGGAACGCGCCCACCACCAGCGCGACACCAAGGCCCGTGGCGTTGCCGGGGACCAGGATGTCGAACAGGACGCCACCGAGGAGCGCCCAGAGGATCACGGAGCGTCGGGTTGCCCGCGTGCCAGGCGCGGCGGCATCCGGAGACGGGGACGCGGGCGCGGGCGGCCAGGCGGGCGGGACGGACGGGCCCGACGGCGTGGCGGCGGGCGGAAGCGGGGTCATGCGCGGGTGCTCCAGGTGCAGGCCGGTGGGCGGCCGGCGGGCGGAGGGACGCGCGACCGGCCTCCCCTGTGGCGGTCCCTGTGATTGTGCCCCCGCCACGCCAATCCGCCACAACCTGCGCGAACCCGCGGGATTCGAACAGGAAGTGTCAATCCGGCTGCGATTCCCGCGCGAAAACCCTGCTGAAACCGCGACACACCGTGTCCATCACGCGTCACGGGGCCTAGAATTCCGCCCTTGGGTCCGCGGCCAGCCCAACGGCGCACGGCCGATCCCCCCCCGGGCCTACGGAGAGGAGAACTGAGGGAATGGCTTCTGTGTCCCGGCGCGCCAGCCGCCTGACCGCCCTGCTCGCGGTCATGACGATCGTGGCGTCCGCCTGCGGCGGCTCGTCCACCACCCCCGCCCCCAGCGAGGCCGCCCCGTCGGACGGCGGCACGGCCACCCAGGCTCCCGCGGAGTCCCAGGCCGCGGGCACGCCCAAGATGGGCGGCAAGATCACCACCGCCATCGAGGGTGAGCCGGCGTCCGTCGACCCGGCCTTCGACTATGACTTCGTCTCCGGCCTGGCAACGTCCAGCATCACGGAGCCCCTGCTCATCTTCTGCGAGCAGGACACCAAGGTCTGCCCGAACCTGGCCGAGTCCTACACGGTCAGCGACGACGCGCTCACCTACACCATGAAGATCCGCCAGGGCGTCCAGTTCAGCGACGGCACACCCATGACGGTCGATGACGTGGTCTTCAGCCTCAACCGCATCCGCGACCCAGAGCTGGGCTCCTACGTTGGCTGGATGCTTGGCAACGTCGCGGACGTCCAGGCGCCCGACGCCAGCACGGTTGTGATCACGCTCTCCAAGCCGGACTCGCTCTTCGAGTACGCACTGGCCTCCACCGCCGCGCACGTCGTCTCCAAGGCGTTCGTCGAGAAGGCCGGCAAGGACTACGGCAGCGCGGCCGTTGGCTCCATCGGCACCGGCCCCTTCAAGCTCGCCGAGTGGAAGACGGGCGACTACCAGCGCCTCGTCCGCAACGACAACTACTGGAACAAGGCCAACGGCGGCCCATACCTGGACGAGATCACGATCAAGATCCTGCCTGAGCCCACCACGCGCGTGGCCGGCCTCCAGACGGGCGAGATCGACTACCTCATCAACAACGTCCCCTCGGACCAGTTCGCCACCGTGCAGCAGATCGAGGGCGTCAACCTCTCGTTCATCCCCTCGTACTACGGCGAGTGGATCACGTTCAACACGCAGGCGGCCCCCTTCGACAACGTCAAGGTCCGCCAG
>CAIYZX010000405.1 GCA_903930745.1 uncultured Chloroflexota bacterium
CCCGGCCCATCACGCGCGCCCGCGTGGCGGGGGCGTCCCCCACCCGGTAGCCTTGCGCGGTCCCCGGGGAGGCCGGCGCCAGATGCGTCGTCCGGGGCGCAGGAGGAGCTTCTCGTGGGTCGTGTGGTCCGTGGCCTGTTCGCCACGCTGCTGGTGCTGGTGCTGGTGGCGCTGATCGCGGTCGGCGGCCTGCTTGGCATGGTCATGGGTGCCGGACACCCGCAGCTCGCGGGCACCGTCCACCTCCAGGGCATCGCGGGCGACGTCACCGTGGTCCGGGACGTCAACGGCATCACCAACATCACCGCCAACACCGCCCATGACCTCTTCTTCGGCCAGGGCTACGTGCACGCCACTGAGCGCCTGTGGCAGATGGAGATCTGGCGCCGCGCCGGCGCCGGCCGCCTGTCCGAGCTCTTCGGCGAGAGCACGCTGGACCAGGACCGCTTCATCCGCGCCATGGACTGGCGAGGCGCCGCGCAGCGCGACCTGGACGCCGCCACCCCGGAGGGCCTCGCCGTCCTCCAGGCGTACGCGGATGGCGTCAACGCGTACATCGCCACGCACCAGGGCTCCTTTGGTCCCGCCTTCACGATCAGCGGCCTGCTCTCCGGCAAGGGCAGCGGGCTGGACGGCTACGTGCCGGAGCCGTGGACCCCGCTGGACACGCTCACCTTCGCCAAGGTCCAGGCCTGGGGCCTGGGCGGCAACATGGACACGGAGATCTTCCGGATGCTCACGGACGCCCGCCTCGGCGACCCGGCGCTCACGGACCAGCTCTTCCCGCCCTACTCCCCGGACCAGCCCGTGATCGCCGCCGAGACCTCCGGCACCGGCAGCGGCGCAGGCTCCGTCACCCCGGCGGCGAAGCCCACCTCGGTGACCGCGCTCACGGACGAGGAGACGGCCGCCTGGGCGGCCATCGCCCGGCTCGCCAACGCGATCCCCGCCAGCATCGGCCTCACGCCGGAGCGCGGCATGGTGGGCGACGGTGGCGTTGGCTCCAACAACTGGGTGGTCGCCCCGTCGCACACCACCACGGGCGGCGCGCTCCTCGCCAACGACCCGCATCTCGGCTTCAACATGCCGTCCGTCTGGTACGTGAACGGTCTCCACTGCCGGCCCGTCTCTGACGCCTGCCCGTACGACGTCTCCGGCGTCACCTTCCCGGGCACCCCCGGCGTCATCGCCGGCCACAACGCCCGGATCGCCTGGGGCGTCACGAACGTCAACCCGGATGTCCAGGACCTCGTCATGGAGAAGGTGGACCCGGCGGACCCGGCGAAGTACGTCACGGCCACCGGGTCGGAACCCTTCACGGTCCGCACCGAGACCATCAAGGTCAAGGGCGGTGCGGACGTGACGATGACCGTCCGCGAGACCGGCCACGGCCCCATCCTGAACGACGTGGAGCCCGAGCTCGCCGGCGGCGACATCCTCTACGCGCTGCGCTGGACCGCGCTCGCGAAGCCGGACCACGTGCTGGAGGCCTTCCTGGGCGTTGACCGGGCCACCAGCTTCGACCAGTTCCGGCAGGCCCTCTCGGTCTTCGGCGCCCCGTCCCAGAACTTCGTGTTCGCGGACGTGGATGGCAACATCGGCTACCAGATGCCGGGCGCGGTCCCGGTCCGAACGCTCGCGGACGACCACGGCCTCCGCCCCGTCCCGGGCTGGGACGGCCAGCACGAGTGGGTCTCCTACATCCCCTTCGACCAGCTCCCGTCCGTCTACAACCCGCCGTCCGGCCGCATCGTCACGGCGAACAATGCCGTGGACGGGCGCGGCAGCTTCCTCGGCGAGGAGTACGACCGCGGCGACCGCGCCGCCCGGATCCTGCAGCTGATCGACGAGGCGGGCAACGGCGTCAGCCTGGACACGTTTGCCGCCATCCAGGGTGACTCCGTCCTGCTGCGCGCCTTCCGCATGCAGTCCTCGCTCGGCGCCATCCGCCCCAAGCCCGCCACGGCGGACGGCCAGGCGGTGCTGGAGATGGTGAGCGGCTTCGACGGCAACTGCATCACCACGTCTGCGGACTGCTCCGCGTTCGTGGTCTTCGAGCTGGCGCTGGAGCGCGCGGTCTTCGACGACGACCTGGGCAACCTCGCCCGCGACTACGTGGGCACCGATCCCGCGGACGACAACGTGGCCATGTGGATGGCGAACGCCGCCGGCCAGGCCTCGCCCTGGTGGGGCAGCGTGAAGAGCGGTGGCGGTGCAGATGCCCGGGCCGTGGTCTCCAACGCCCTGGACACGGCGGGCCACTGGCTGCGCCGCGAGCTGGGCAACCCGTCTGCGTGGGCGTGGGGCCGGATCCACCGGGTCACCTTCCGCGAGGCAACCCTGGGCACGTCCGGCATCGGCCCCGTGGAGTGGCTCTTCGACACCGGCACGTACGAGGTGAACGGCGCGGCGGGCGCGGTCAACAACACGTACTACCGCCAGCGCAAGGCGTACGCGAACGACTACGACCCCACGTTCACGCCCGTCTCCACGCTGGGCGAGATCTATGCCGTCACCAACGGCCCGTCGTATCGCGGCCTGTACGACCTGGCGAACATGGACAACAGCCGGATCATCACCACCACCGGCCAGAGCGGCGCGCCGTTCTCGCTGCACAACTCCGACTGGGTGCGCCCCTGGCTGGACAACCGGACCGTGGCCTTCCCCTTCAGCGATGCGGGCGTGGCCGGGACCACCGTCGCCACCCTCACGCTGACGCCGTCGAAGTGACGGAGGGACGCAGCCGCCTCATCGGGACGCTCTCGGCGATCACGGGAGCCAGCCTCTTCGGCATGCTTGGCCCGCTCTCGCGCTTCGGCGCGGAGGCGGGCGTGGGCGGCGTGGCCTTCACGGCCTGGCGCGCGGTCTTCGGCGCCACCTTCCTCGTGCTGTTCATCGCCGCGCGGGGCCAGGCCGGCCCATCGATCGCCGCGATCCGGGGCATGCGGCGAAGGGGCAAGGGCCTGCTGCTGCTGGCCGCCACCCTGAACTTCTCGCTCAACACCGCGATCTTCACGGCGTTTGGCCGGGCGCCCATCGCGCTCGTGCTCATGCTCTTCTACCTCTTCCCGGCTGGCGTCACGGTGGTGGACCTTGTGCTCGGGAGGGAGCGGCTCACCCCGCTCCGGCTGCTGGCCCTCGTCCTCTCGCTGGGCGGCGTGGCTCTGGTCCTGTTCGGCGGTGGCGGCATGGACGCCGGCGGCGGGCTGGATCCCCTGGGCATCCTCCTGGGACTCCTCGCCGCAGCCTGCCAGGTGGTCTTCGTGGACATCAGCCGCCACGGCTACTCGGAGGTCCCGGCACCTGCGGCCACGCTGACCAGCCTGCTCGTGTCGGCGACGGGGGCGTCCATCCTGGCGTTCGCCCTCGGGTTCGGCGCGGACATGGCGGTCCCGGCCACCTCGACGGACTCGTGGCCCATCCTGGCCGTCGCCGGCATCGCAGCCGCAGGCATCTCGTCGATGCTCTTCCTGACGTCCATCCGGATGCTGGGCGGCACCCGCACCGGGATCCTGATGCTCCTTGAGCCCGTGGTGGGCGTCGTGCTGGCCGCACTGTGGCTGGGCGAGGCCTTCACGCCGCTCCAGGCCCTCGGCGGCATCCTCGTCCTGACGGCGGCGGTTGTCCTCCAGCTGGGCGCGGACGCGGGCATGGATCCCCTGGAGCAGACCGCCGCCGCGCCGTCCATCTAGGTATCGTTAGCCGCGCGCGGCGGCCGCAGGTGCAACCCGGACCGGCGACGCACGAACGCACAACGATGGAGCGGGCCATGGTCAAGGTTGAGGGACTCGCCGGGCGGGTCGCGGTGGTGACCGGCGCCGGGCGCGGGATCGGCCTGGAGATCGCCCGGGCGCTTGCCGCCAACGGCGCGCGCGTGGCCGCCCTGGACCTGCTCCCCCCGGACGACGAGGCCGGGATCCTGGCGCTGGAGACGGACGTCTCCGACGAGGACGCCGTGGACGCCGCCTTCAACCGGATCGAGGAGGAGCTGGGCTCCGTGTCCATCCTCGTCCTCAACGCCGGCATCCTGCCGCTCGTGCCGCTCGTGGAGACCTCCACGGAGCTCTGGGAGCGGACGCTGTCCATCAACCTGACGGGCGCCTTCCTCTCCATCCGCCGGGCGATTCCCGGGATGCGGGTGCTGGGCTACGGGCGGGTCATCGGGATTGGGGCTGCGGCGGGCAAGTCCGGCGGCGCGCGCTCCGCGGCCTACGCCGCGTCCAAGGCGGGCCTCATGACGCTGGTGAAGTCCGTGGCGGCCGAGTACGCCCGCGAGGGGATCACCGCGAACGTGGTGGCGCCGGCGCTCATCGACACCGCCCTCCTTGGCGGCGCCCGCGAGCTGGCCGGCCGCGTGCCGGTGGGCCGCCTGGGCACGGCGGCAGAGGTGGCGAGCCTGGTCGCGTTCCTCGCCTCGTCGGAGGCCGGCTACATCACGGGCGAGGTGGTGGACATCAACGGCGGGACGCTGATCGACTGAGCTCGGGGCGCCGCGGCAGCCCGACGGCGCAACGCTCCCCTACTCGGCCTGCCGGACGATCGGCGCCGAGCCGGGCGCGTACCCGTAGACCAGGACCATCACGTCGCCATCCTCGTCAACATGCGCCACGTGCGGCAGGTCCGCGGGTGTCCAGAGCACCGTGCCCGGCTCCACGCGGACCTCCTGCCCGCCGATGACGAGCGTGCCGGTTCCCCGCAGGCAGATGTTCAGCTCCTCCGCGTCGTGCGTGTGCGGCACGCCCCGGAAGCCGGGCGGCAACGCCACCACCCCCGTCTTGAGGTGTCGCGCAGTGCCCGCCTCCACGCTCGTCAGGAGCCGCGAGACGGCGGCCGGCGCCGCGGGATCCGCGTAGGCCTCGGCGACGATCTCGTCCACCAGCTCCTCCAGCTGCCAGGTCAGGCGGGGTGCGGCAGGCTCGGTCATGCGGTCCTCGTGTGGCGTGGGGTGTGCGCAAGCGCAGTATCGAGCGCCGCCCTCCGGACGTGCACCCCACGCGCGGGGGTTGCCCCATGCCATCGCAGGGGCGACCATGGGCGCATGAGACGCCGCAGTGGCGATGACACCCGCCTGCACGACGGATGCGGCCGCCCGTCACGCCGGGGACGGCGGCATGGGTGACGGCAGCGACCTCGGCACCACGATCGGTCGTCTCGCACTGGTCGTGATCCCGTACGTCGGCGGGATGCTCGCCGCCTGGCTGGTGGTGAACGCGCTGCGCGCCGCGCGGCGCAGGGCCGGCGACAGGGCCCGCGACATGATGGGCACCTCGAACCCACCGCCATGGATGACGGGTGACTGGGCATGCAGCCGGTGCCGCACCGTGAACCGGCACGCCCGAGACCGGTGCCAGGGATGTCGTGCGCGACGCAGCGACGTTGCGATGTCCTTCGAGCCACCGCCCGCGGAGCCGGACGCGATCCCCGCGCGCGTTGCAGCGGGTCCCGGGGACGTCTGCTGGCTGGAGCACAACCCGGCCGCCCATGCGGAGCGCCTGAACGGCCACTGGCGCTTGCGGGTCAACGGCGTGATCACGGGCTCCGCGGCCACGCGCGATGGCGCTGCGGCGCTCCTGCGGGTGATCGACGGGACGCAGCTCGTCCTCTTCGACCCACACGGCTCCGGGCCCACGGTCTACCGCCTGGACGCGCTCCTCGCGGCCTTCGAGCGCGGGCGGCTCCCGTTCAACGGCACCTGCCCGGAGCACAGCGGGTCACGGCTGATGGTGGAGGCCATCCGCAACCCGCCGCCGCCCCCGGAGCAGCAGCCGCGGAACGTCACCCCTCCTCGTTGACCTCCAGGGGTCCGTCCGGCACCTCGATCACCACGCGCCCGTCCACGTCGCGCACGTCGTAGACGGCGAGGGGCATGACGGCGGGCGGATCCAGGGGCTCGCCGTCACCCAGGTCGAAGCGGCTCATGTGGAGCGGGCAGGTGAGCGTGCCGGCCGTGAGGAAGCCGCGGTCCAGCTCGAAGTACTCGTGCGAGCACGTCCCCTGGAGCGCGTGCAGCCGCCCGCCGCTGTTCACGACGAGCACGGGGCTGCTGCCCTCCACCCAGGCCATCCGCATCTCCCCGTCACCAAGCTCCCCGGCGGCGAAGAGATCGATCGTGCGGCTCAGGCCGCGGTCGCGGCCCCCGCGGCGACGAACCCGGCGGCCCACTTGGCCTCCAGTGCGTCGCGCAGGCGGTCCTGCGCCTCCTCGAGCGGCACGCGCGCCACCACCGGCTCGAGGAACCCGAGCACGATGAACTTGCGCGCCTCGTCCGGGCTGATGCCCCGGCTCTCGAGATAGAAGAGCTGCGCGTCGTCGATGGGGCCAACCGAGCTGCTGTGCGCGGCCCGGCGGCAGTCCGGCTGGTCGATCTCCAGGCTGGGGATCGCCACCGCGCGCGCCTTCTTGGACAGGTTCATCCCGAACTCGCCGAGATAGCTGTCCGTCCCGATGGCCGTCTTCTCGATGGAGATCAGGCCCTTCATGTAGCTGCGCGCGTTGTCCAGCAGCACGCCCTTGGAGAGCAGCTGGCCGCTGGTGTCCCGGCCCACGTGGCGGGTGTACGAGGTGAGGTCGTGGAGCTGGTCCGCGTTGCCGAAGACGATCTCCGTCTGCTCCACCACGCTCCGGTCGCCGGCGAGGACGTTGTCCACGCGGCTGCGCACGAGGCGGCCACCCAGCTGGGCGAGGGCCCAGCGCAGGTCCGCGGCCTCGCCGATGCGCGCCAGGCGCTGCTGGAAGACGACCTGGTCCGGGCCGGTCTCCTGCAGGCTGGACATCGCGAGGCGGGCGTGGGCGCCCAGGTGGATCTCCGTGGTGAGCGAGAGCAGGCTCTGCTCGCCCGCGACCCCGCCATCGGAGGTCACGAGCTCCTCGACGACGCTGGCCTCCGCCCCGTCGCCCAGCACGATCACCGTCCGGGCGATGGTGGTGCGCGGCGCGCCCACGGCCCAGCGGATCACGATGGGCCGCTCCACGCGCACCCCCGCAGGCACGACCAGCGCGGCCCCCTGCGTCCATGCGGCGCGGCCCATCCAGGCGAGCTTGTCATCGGCCGGGAGCGCCACGTCCTCCGCCACCAGGCGGCGGCCCAGCGGGTGGTCCGTCATCAGCAGCTGGCCAAGGGTCATGAGGCGCACGCCCGCGGCCTCGGCGGCCGGGTCCAGCGTGGCCACGGCGATCGTGTCCTCGCGCAGCTCCAACAGGCCGGCGGTGGGCGCATCGGCACCATGCGCTGCGGCATCGGCCACGGCGGCGCCGTCCTGCGCGGTGGGGTACGGCAGCGCCGCATCAAGCGAGGCGGCGCGCAGGTCCACGTACGGCGTGTAGAGCATGCTGCTCTCCACGGGAAGCGCGTCGAACTGCGCCAGGGCGGCGAGGCGGTCCTCGCGCAGCCAGGCTGGCTCGTCGTGGCGGTCGCTGATCGCGGTCACCAGGGCCGCGTCCACGAACGTGAACGGCAGGTCGCCGGGGGCGCGGCGCGGGGCCCGGGCGGCCCGGGCGGGCGTTGACGTCTCGGCAGTCTCGGTCACAGCGTCGCTCACCCGAGGGACCCTTCCATCTCCAGCTTGACGAGCCGGTTGAACTCGATCGCGTACTCCATCGGGAGCTCCTTGGTGAACACCTCGAGGAAGCCCTGCACGATGAGGTTCGTCGCCTCGTTCTCGGTGAGGCCGCGGGACATCAGGTAGAAGACCTGGTCCGCGGACACCTTGCCGACGGTGGCCTCGTGGGTCATCGTCGTGTCGTCTTCCTGGATGTCGATGTACGGGTAGGTGTCGCTGCGGCTCTGGTCGTCCAGCATCAGCGCGTCGCAGCGGACCGAGGCGGTCACGCCGGTGGCGCCGGGGGCGACCCGGAGCTGGCCGCGGTACGTGGCGCGCCCGCCGTCCTTGGAGACGGACTTGGACACGATGCGCGACGTGGTGTTCTTCGCCAGGTGGACGGCCTTGGCGCCGGTGTCCTGGTGCTGGTCCTTGCCGGCCACGGCCACCGAGATGACCTCGGCGGTGGCGCCCTCGCCCCGGAGGTAGATCGCCGGGTACTTCATCGTCAGGCGCGAGCCCGTATTGGCGTCCACCCACTCCACGGTGGCGCGCTCGTGGGCGTGCGCACGCTTGGTGACGAGGTTGTAGACGTCGTTGGACCAGTTCTGGATGGTGGTGTAGCGGACCTTGGCGCCCGGCAGCGCGATGACCTCCACCACGGCCGCGTGGAGCGAGTCCGTGGCGTAGATGGGCGCCGTGCAGCCCTCGATGTAGTGGACCTTCGCGTCCTCGTCCACGAGGATCAGCGTCCGCTCGAACTGGCCGGTGTTCTCGCCGTTGATGCGGAAGTAGGCCTGCAGCGGGAGCGGGACCTCCACGCCCTTGGGGACGTAGACGAATGAGCCGCCGGACCAGACCGCGCTGTTGAGCGCGGCGAACTTGTTGTCCTCCGGCGGGACGACGGTGCCGAAGTGCTTGCGGAACAGGTCCGGGTACTCCTTGAGCGCCTGGTCCGTGCCCATGAAGACCACGCCGATCTTCTGGAGCTCCTCGCG
>CAIYZX010000406.1 GCA_903930745.1 uncultured Chloroflexota bacterium
AGCGCGTCCAGGCCCTCAACGTCCGCGGTGGGATCCGCCTCCGCGTAGCCCTTGGCCTGCGCGTCCGCGAGCACCTCGCCGTACGGGCGGCCTTCACGGGCCATCGCCGTGAGCATGTAGTTGGTGGTGCCGTTGACGATGCCGCGCACGCGGGCGATCCCGTTGGGCGCGAGGTCCAGCGCGATGGGGCCCAGCAGCGGGATGCCGCCGCCCACCGCCGCCTCGAAGCGCAGCGTGGCGCCGGTCTCGCGCGCGATCGCCTCCAGCTCCGGGCCGTAGTGCGCGATCACGTGCTTGTTCGCGGTGACCACGTGCTTGCCCGCGGCCAGCGCCGCGCGGATGAGGCCGTGGGCCGGCTCGTCGCCGCCCATCGTCTCCACCACCATGTCCACGTCCGGGCTGGTGGCGAGCTGGTTGGCCTGGTCGGTGAGCAGCGAGGCCGGGATCCCGGACGCGATGGCGCGCTCGGTGAACTTCTCGGCGATGCCGGCGAGGACGAGGCTGGTGCCGTCAAACGTGGTCAGGCTGGCGGGGCGCTCGAGGAAGGCTCGGACGACCTCACGGCCGACGGTGCCGGCGCCAAGGACGGCGACGCGCAGGGGCTGGCTGCTCACAGGGGGTTGATCTCTCTTGGGGAAGTGGTCGCAGGATGGTACCGAACGAGTGCCCTGTCGGGCCACGCGGGCGATCCCGTACACTGCCGCGCACGATGAGCGTTGACCTCGCACCCGCCCCCGCGCCCCTGTCGGCCGCCGCGCCGCGGCCCCGGATCTTCTCCGGCATCCAGCCGTCCGGCATCGTCCACCTGGGCAATGACCTGGGCGCGATCCGCAACTACGTGATGCTCCAGTACGAGTACGAGGCGATCTACTGCATCGTCGACTACCACGCGCTGACCAGCACCCACGACGCGGAGGTCCTGCGCCGGCGCACCCGCGAGATGGCCGCCAGCCTCCTCGCCTTGGGCCTGGACCCTGAGCGCTGCACCCTGTTCGTGCAGAGCCATCGGCCGGAGCACACGGAGCTCATGTGGCTGCTCACCACGGTGACGCCGGTGAGCTGGCTGGAGCGGACGCCCACCTACAAGGACAAGATCACCAACCAGCCGGACGACGTGAACCACGGCCTGCTCACGTACCCCGTGCTGCAGGCGGCGGACATCGTCATCTACAAGGCCACGAAGGTGCCGGTGGGCAAGGACCAGGCCGCGCACCTGGAGCTGTCGCGCGAGATCGTCCGCGCCTTCAACTACCGCTACGGCGAGACCTTCCCGGAGCCGCAGGCCGTCTACACGGAGGCCCCGGTGGTCCTGGGCACGGACGGCACCCGGAAGATGTCCAAGTCCTGGGGCAACACGATCGAGATCCTTGCCTCGCCGGACGACATCCGCAAGCAGGTCATGTCCATGGTCACGGACACGGAGCGGATCAAGCGCTCCGACCCGGGCCGCCCGTCCGTCTGCAACGTCTGCGGTCTGCACCGGTTCTTCGGCGACGACTACGAGGAGATCTGGGACGGCGAGGCCAGTGCCCGGACCGGCTGCGTGGACACGAAGAAGCTGCTCGCGCAGCGGATCATCGACCGGTACGCCGGCGCCCGCGAGCGCTACGCGGAGCTGATGGCGAAGCCCGCCGAGGTGGACGGGATCCTGGAGGCCGGCGCGGACCGCCTGAAGCCGAAGGCCGAGGCCACGATGGCCGAGGTCAAGGAGAAGATGGGCCTCCGCTAGGGCGGCCCACGAACCCGGGGCACACGGACCGCGCCGCGCATCGTAGGCTTCGCGCCATGACGTTCGCGCCCACGCCCCGCCAGCAACGCCTGATCGACGCCATCCTC
>CAIYZX010000407.1 GCA_903930745.1 uncultured Chloroflexota bacterium
CGGTAGGAGCCCCTCTCCGGGTCCGAACCACCGGTTCCGGCAGGCTGCATGCACCGCTCGTCCCGATCGCCACTGCTTCGGACGGGTCTCGTCGCCTGGTACGCAACGGTGCCACCCCGGGGTCCGCCCGCGGGGCAGCCGCCGTCAGCGGAGCTGGATGAAGGCGTCCAGGTCCACCCGGGGGCGGCCTGCGGTCCCCGCCACCACCACCTTCACGCTGATGTTGCGCGTCGCTCCAAAGGCCTTGGACCATGCAACGACCCGGTAGGAGGGCGTGGGCGCGTAGAGGTCCACGGTCGCGTCAAGGACGCCGTTCACGTAGACGTAGGCCTTGCCGCGCGACGGTCCCTTTGCGGTCACCCAGGCTGCGCCGCGCCCGGTGAACGTGATCTGCGCGGACGAGCCCGCTACCGTGGCGTAGCGCGTTGACCCGCCGCTGTACGGCGCGGTGGCACTGGCGGACACGAAGGTCCATGTCCTGCGATAGGTGATCCCGGCATACGACTGCTGGACCAGCGTGGGCACCACGACCGCAGCGGACACCACCGGGACGGCGCCCGTGTTGCCGTCACCGTCCGTGGCGGTGACCCGGAAGCGGACGGAGTGGCCTGGCGCGAGCCACGTCACGAGGGAGTTGCCTGTGACCGCCGCTGCTGCCAGCGTCCACCCACCCCCGTCCACGGACTGCTCCACCCGTGCCGTTCGGTAGCCGGAGGTGCCGGGGTCCGTGACCAGCCAGGTCGCCCGGATGGGCACGCTGCTGCCCTTGAGGGTGCCCGTTGCCAGCCTCGCCGGCGGAACCAGCGTCACCACGGGCGCCTGGTTGTCACGCTCGTAGGCGCCGGCGTCGCAGGCGGCGTCGCGCGCGAGGCCGCGCTGGTCCAGGCCCCCAACCTCCGGGGTGGCGCAGGCGGTGGCGTCGCCCGCATTCACGGCCGGGGAGCCGGAGGGCACCGCGAGCGTGGGCGTGGGTCCGCCATGGTCCGCGAGCACGGTGGCCACGACGTCCGTGGCGAAGGGGGCACGGACGTTGCCCGTGTCCGCAGCCAGGGAACCGGAGGTGTCGCGGCCGGACGGGGCGGCGTTGGCGGCGAAGAGCGAGCCCGTGAGGGTCACCGCGGGCACGGCCACGGCCAGGCCGCCACCGGAGACGGCCGCCGAGTTGGCCACGAACGTGACGCTCCTGACCCTAGCCGTGCCCAGGAGGCGGACTGCGCCGCCGCTGCCCGCGGCCGAGTTGCCCAGGAACGTGGCGTTCGCCACGACGAGGTCCGTGGATGCGCCGGCCCAGACCGCGCCGCCATCCACGGACGCCTGGTTGGCGTCGAAGGTTGACCCGGAGATGGTGCCGGTGGAGACGGACGCGAGCCCGATGGCCCCACCGTTCGTGCCGGCATTCCCGAAGAACCGGGCGTCCGAGACGGAGAGGCTGCCCGTCTCCACGAGGATCGCGCCCGGACCGCCGGTGGCCGTGTTGGAGGTGAACGAGCCGCCGTCCACGGTCACGTCGCGGGCACGGATCGCGCCGCCGCCGGCGGTGGTCGTGCCGGTGATCAGCGAGGCGGCCGCTGTCACGGTCCCGCCGGAGTAGACGGCCCCCGCCATGGAGCCGGACGTCGAGGAGATGGTCACGCCGTCCAGCGAGACGTCGCCGTCGGCCGTGACCGCGCCGCCGAAGGCGCTGGTGGTGTGCGTGATCGTGAGCGAGGCCAGCTCCAGGAGCCCGTCGCCCGTGTCGAAGCCGGACCACGCGTCCGCCCCGGAGATGGTGATCCGGCCGCCGCCGTCCACGCTGAGCGGCGTGGTCACGCGGGGCAGGGCCGCCCCCAGGGTGATGGTCCCCGTGAGCGCGGCGTCGAAGGTGATGACGCTCCCCGCGGCGTCACCCGCCTCGCAGTCGCCGCCGGCAGTCGCGGCCGCCGCGGCCACCAGGGCCTCCCGGAGCGAGCAGACGCCGTCGTCTGCGGACGTGTCCGCGAGGGTGGTGACCACGATAGCCCCGCCCGCCGCGACCGCCGCCGCAGGAGCCGCGAGCAGCGAGCCCGCGGCCAGCATCGCGCCGAGTAGCCCGGCACCCAGCCGCATGCCCGCCAACGACCTGGTCGTGGGCGGCAGCTCCAGTGCCTGCGTCGGCTGGTCCTGCGGCATCGGTATTCGGTGGCTCCCGGCTGCGTGGTCTGAACGGTTCGGTGCGTGCCCGTCCGGTGCGTGCCCGTCCGGTGCGTGCCCGTCCGGTGCGTGCCTGGTGATGCTACGCGCCGATGCGCAGGACGTGTGCCGGGCCGCAGCGCCAGCGTGACTGCCGGGACGTCCAGCCACGAGCCTGGCATCCGTGTCGCGCCGGCCGGTGGGCCGTCACGGTTCGATCCCCCTAGCGGACGAGCGTCCTCACCACGCCGGACATCGCCTTGGTCGCACGGCGGGCGCTCGTGGGGGAGAGGCGGCTCAGCGCCTCCACCAGGCCCAGGACGTCCTCGTCCGGGAGCCCGTCCAGGAGCGTGACGAGGCGGAGGATCGTGTCGTCGGGGACCTCGCCCAGGAGGCGGACCGCGCGCTCCAGCTCCGTGGGCTCCAAGCGGCTGACGAGGCCCACCGCCCGGTCGAAGAGGCGGACGAAGATGAGGAACGTGGAGAGCCAGTCGCGGAGGCGGAGGAGGTCCTCGTCGCCGGGGTTGCGTGCCAGGGCGGCGGCGGCATCCGCGAGGGTGCGCTCCAGGACCACGATGATCGGGTCGCCCTCGCGGACCTTCCGCTCTGCGACGACGCGGCCGAACCAGCGCCAGTGGTCGCCGATGGCCTGGTACGCCGTCCCGGCGGGTCCCCGGCGGCCAACGCGCCTGGGCTCCGCGATTCTCTCCACGAGGCCCCAGCTCTCGGCCTCCGCGAGGGCCAGGCTGGCGGCGCGGTGGCTCAGGCCCAGGGCCTCGCGGACCTCGCGCTCCGTGAGGGGCTCGCCGCGGGTCATCAGGTACGCGTGCACCCGAGCGATGGCCGGTGCCACGCCCCAGGCCGCGCCCATCTCACCCCAGGCGTTGGCGAGATCCAGCCGGATCTCCTCCGCGATGGGGGAGGCGGGTCGCGCGGGGGTCTCGGACGGGGCGTCGGCGACGTCGGTCATTGGAGGCATCGTACTGCCCGGGGCCGAAACCTGACCCTGCCGAATAGCCGATTTCGCGACCCTGGCGCCAGTTCCGCCGGGCGGCCGTGTCTGCCGGTTCCGTTCGGGACCATCCGGGGCCGGGTGTCGCCTGTGTGTGGACCGGTGCCGCTCGGTGGCACGACCGGGTACGGTACGCGGCATGTACGAGACGGAAGGCCAGCGCTGCGACTCGTCCGGTTCGCCGGCGCCCGCCCCTGACCGCCTCGATGCCCCTGCCGGGCGGCGCAGGTCCCGCGATGTCCCCTGCCCAGTCTGTGGCACGCCGCTTCGGGCCGGCGATGACGGGCGTCTGCCCGAGCACTGGACTGCGCCCGCCGGCGATCCCCCGCCCGTGGTCCACCGCAACGACGACGCCTCCCCGGAGGA
>CAIYZX010000408.1 GCA_903930745.1 uncultured Chloroflexota bacterium
CACGAAGAAGTGGCCCTTGCGCCGGTCCGAGAACGCCGGCGGCGCGATGTACGACGCCACCCCGATCACCGGCCGCTGGAAGACCGGCGACGGCACCACCGCGCACGTCTCACCCGCGGGCAGCGTGACGAGGCCGGTCCGCGCCAGGAAGTCCCGCGCCTTCTCGGTCCAGGCCGCGTATCCCTCCTGCATCGCCTGCTCCGTGGGCGGATGGTTCGCGTCGTCGTTGCGCAGCACCGTGACGTAGTCCGCGTTCCCCACGGCATCGAGCGCCAGCTCCCGCATCTCCGCGTCCAGCCGGTTGAACTCCGCCTGGCCGCGCTCCCGCAGGCTGCGCGCATCGTCCCCGAGCGTCTCGCGCTCCTGGAGGATCCTGGTGTAGCCCTCCTCGCCCAGCGCCCAGGTGCCGTGGGCCTGCTTCGCCAGCCCCTCAACGTGGGCCGCGAACCGCTCCAGGTGCGGGGCCGCCTTCGCCCCGGCCGCGGCCAGCGCGTCGCGCTTCGCCGGGTCCTCCACGTCCTTCCAGACGAGGTCCCGCACGTAGCTCGCGGTGGCCTTCGCGGCGCCCAGGCCGCGCTCCACGATCAGCGGATGGGCCAGCGAGGCGTCCAGGTTCGCGATGCCGGCGTCCGCCACCCGCTCCGCGCTCTCCAGGCGGGCGATGCACGCGTCCACGATGTCCGCCTCCGGGCGGAGCCGGTGCAGGAAGAGCGTGAACAGGCCGGAGCTCACCGGGCCGGTGTAGGCCACCGGGTCCCGACGCCAGGCGGCGAACGGCGCCAGGATCAGGCGGCCGCGCAGGACGGAGCGGGCGAGGTCCCGATCGATGGCCTCGTCCGTGGTCAGGCCCCCATCGCCGATGGCGTCCAGCCGCGCCAGCAGGTCCGCGGCGTAGGCGTCGCGGGCGGCGAAGGCATCGGCGGAGAGGTCGTCCAGGCGGTCGTCGTACTGGGTGAGGCCCACCGCGGAGCCGGAGACCGGCGAGGCGGCGAAGTCCGCGTCCAGCAGGGAGCCAAGGGTGGCCGCGAGGGCGGCGGACGGGGTGGCGGGCGTGGTCATCAGGGAGCCTTCTTCTCGACGGCGCGACAGCGGTCACGCAGCGGGCACAGGTCGTGCTTGGGGTTCTGGGCGTGGCAGAGCTCGCGGCCGTGGTGGATCAGCAGGACGTGGCCCGCGTACATCCGCTCCGGCGGGAGCAGCTCCAGGAACATGTCGTGGGCCTGGTCCGCGGTGGTCTTCTCCGGGATGAGGCCGATGCGCTTGCTCACCCGCTCCACGTGCCGGTCCACCGCCATCAGCGGCATGCCGAAGCAGAACGAGAGGACGATGGAGGCGGTCTTCTTGCCGATGCCATCGATGCTGGTCAGCCACGCCCGGGCGTCCAGGGGCGCCATCTCGCCCAGGAAGTCCAGGTTGTAGTCCCCACGCTGCTCGCGGATGTAGCGCAGGGTGGCCTGGAGGCGCGGCGCCTTCTGGGGGGCGAGGCCGCCGGGCCGGATCACGTCCGTCAGCTGCGGCAGCGGCGCGTGCTCCACCGCGGTCCAGTCCGGTGCGGGTGCCGTGGAGAGGCCGGTGCCGCCCCAGCCGATGTCCGGGTTGTGCACCTGCGGCGCCCCGCTGGACGGATAGGCGACGCGCAGCGCCTCGTACGCCTTCTCCGCGTTGAGGTCCGCGGTGTTCTGGGTCAGGATCGTGAGGATCAGCTCGCTGGTGGGATCCAGGCGGGACGGGTGCCAGGTCTGCTCCCCGTACTGGCCGGTGAGGCCGTTCACCACGAAGTCCGCGAGACCCGGCCGATACCGCTTGAGGTACTGCGCCCAGGCCCGGTTGGGATCCGCCGGCTTGCGCGCGGGCTTCTTCTTGGCCGCGGGCTTGGGCGGCTTGGCGGTCGTCACCAGATGGTCTCCACGTCGTACTGCTGGATGCGGCGGTCTG
>CAIYZX010000409.1 GCA_903930745.1 uncultured Chloroflexota bacterium
GCGGACCTGCGCGAGGTCATCGTCCCCGGGCGCGTCGTTGCGGTTGGCCGCAACGACTTCGACCACCTGCAGCGGCACGGCCCGCAGCCGCTCGGGCGCCGCCCGTCGCATCAGCCAAGCGGCGGCGTGCGTGCACAGACCACAGTCCGCATCGAAGAGCATGGTCGCGCGCCGCATCGCGGGATCGTCCGCTCCGGCCTCGCTCGTCGTCAAGCGCTGGTTCCCCGGCCGCCCCCAGCCGCCGCCGCGCTGGCGCTCCGCCACCTGGTGAGCGCCGCATAAGTCCCAGGTGAGCCGCGGGTGAGTCGCGCCCGTCACGCTCGCGGGCATGGACCCCGTTCGCTTCGGACTCGCCCTTCGCGCCCTGCGTCGGCGGCGTGGCTGGGATCAGGCAACGCTCGCTGCAAGGGCGGGCCTCTCACAGGCCTCGGTCTCGCGGTGCGAGGGCGGTGCTGCCCGGGACCTGACCTGGCGCACCTTGGACCGCCTCGTCGAGGCGCTTGACGCGAAGCTGACGGTCTCCGCGTTCTGGCAGGGGGAGGCGCTGGATCGCCTCCTTGACGCCGCGCACGCCGAGATCGTGGAGGCCATCGTCCGCCTCCTCGAGTCGCATGGGTGGGAGGTTATTCCCGAGGCTACGTTCAGCATCTTCGGCGAACGCGGCTCGATCGACATCCTCGCGTTCCACCCGGCCACCGGGATCGTGCTCGTGGTCGAGGTCAAGTCCGCAGTTCCGGACATGCAGGGGATGCTGGCCGGCATCGACCGCAAGGTACGGCTCGCGCCGGCGATCGCCAGGGAGCGGAAGTGGGCGGTGACGGCGGTTGCGCGGCTGCTCGTGCTCCCGGACAGCACCACCACCCGGCGACGTCTGGCGAAGCACGCACGGACGGTTCGGCAGACGATGCCCGCAGGAACCGTCGAGGCCCGCCGATGGCTTGCCGGTCCCGATGGAGCCTTCGGCGGCGTCATGTTTCTGCCAAATATCCGAAGCACGGATAATCGCCACCGGGTTGGCCGGAAGAGGATCGCCAAGCGGTCGTCGGCCGGGCCGTCGACCTCGGGATTCGGCGCCAGAAGGGCCCAGAACCAGGGTCTTGGGCCGCGGTCCGAGGCTCGCCCCGGCCATTCCGGGGCACCCGGGACCGGCATCCGGGTCGCTGATCGCCTCTCGTCCGGCGAATATCCGTCCTCTGGATAAACGGCGGGAACGCCGGGGGCTGGGGCCTGGGCGGTGGCGTGCGCCGGCCCCGGGCGAGGTCCACGGGTGCCGTGGGACGCGGGTGCGGAGCCGGGTGCCGGGGTTGGGCGCCCGCGCGAGGTGCCGGGGTTGGGCGCCCGCGCGAGGTGCCGGGGTTGGGCGCCCGCGCGAGGTGCCGGGGTTGGGCGCCCGCGCGTCCAGCGGAGCCCAGCTCCAGTTGGCCTGGTTGCTGTGTCGATCTCCTCGTGTGGTGCGAGTCCGGCATCGCCCCGGCCCGCCGGAGCGGGGTGCGGCCCGCCGGAGCGGGGTGCGGCCGCCGGAGCGGGGTGCGGCCGCCGGCATCGCCCCGGCCCGCCGGAGCGGGGTGCGGCCGCCGGAGCGGGGTGCGGCCGCCGGAGCGGGGTGCGAGTGCCGCCAACGCGCCCCGACCCGGGCGGGGAGCGCCGAGAACGAAGAAGCGGCCCGCCGGGTGGTCTCCCACCGCGACGGGCCGCAAGAACGCACAGGAACCGCGCGCCCGTGAGCTCGCCCGGAGGCGAGCCAGGCGAACGCGCGCCGGAGGCTAGACCTCCTTGAACTCGCCCTCGA
>CAIYZX010000410.1 GCA_903930745.1 uncultured Chloroflexota bacterium
CGCGGTCAGCGTGATGAGCGCCATCCTCGGCGGCCTCTTCAACTCGCGCCTCAACATGAACCTCCGCGAGGAGAAGGGCTACACGTACGGCGCACGCGCGGGCTTCGACCTCCGCCGTGCTCGCGGCCCGTTCTCGGCCGCGGCGGCGGTCAACACCGAGGTCACGATCCCGTCAATCCGCGAGATGCTCCTGGAGCTGGACCGGATGCGCGAGGCCCCCGTCACGGACGCCGAGCTCGCGGCAGCCCGCGACTACCTCGTAGGTGTCTTCCCACTCCGCTTCGAGACGGCCGGCCCGGTCGCGGGGTCCCTCGCCGGGCTCTTCGTCCATGGCCTGGGCGCGGACGAGCTGGACCGGTATCGCGACGCCATCATGGCGGTCACCGCGGACGACGTCCTTCGCGTGGCCCGCGCCCACATCCGGCCCGAGGAGGCTGCCATCGTGCTCGTGGGCGACCACGACGCGTTCGGCCAGGATCTCGAGGCAGCGGGCTTCGGCCCCGTGGACGTGGTCCGTGACGCGGACGTCCCGGCGGACGCGGCCGGCGAGGTTGACAGCACCGCCGGGGAGTCCTGAAACGACAGAAGGCGACGCCGCACCGGCCGCCACGGCGGTCGCCGGACCGGCCCCGGACCTGGAGCTGCCAGAAGCCCTGGCGGCTGGTCGGCCGCGCGGCCTGGCGGCTCGGGTCGTCGCACGCCTGCCCGCCCTCGGAGCCCCGGTCTTCCGGCGATTCCTGGTGGGCGCCATGCTCGCCTCCACCGGCGGCTTCCTCCAGGGCACCGCGCAGGGGTGGCTGGTCCTTGACCTGACGGACTCGCCGGCGGCCCTCGGCGTGGTCTCTGCGCTCCAGATCCTGCCGATCCTGTTCCTCTCGGCGTTTGCCGGCGTGGTAGCGGACCGCGTGGACCGGCGGAGGCTCCTCGCGTTCACCCAGCTCGGTGCGGCGATCATCGCGGTGGTCCTCGCCGTCCTCGCCACCACCGGCCTCGTCCAGTACTGGCACGTTGCGGCGCTCGCACTGCTCGCCGGCACCGCGACCGCGCTCCAGAACCCGGCGCTGCAGGCGATCGTGCCCAGCCTCGTCCCCCGGGAGTCCATCGGCAGCGCCGTGGCGCTCAACTCGGCCCAGTTCAACCTCTCCCGGATCATGGGCCCGTCCCTGGCCGGTGCCGCGATCGCCGCCGGTGGCCTCGCACTCGCCTTCTGGGGCAACGCCATCGCCCTCGTCCTCGTGACGATCATCCTCGTCCGCCTGCCGCTGGCCGAGGCATCGCAGGCGGTTCGGGCGCAGGCGTCCATGTGGTCCAATCTCCTCGACGGGCTCCGGTACACGCGGGGCCGCCGCGTGGTGACGGCGCTCGTCCTGCTCGCAGGGGCGCCGGCCCTGTTCCTCCTGAACTACCTGATGCTCATGCCGGTCTACGCGCGGGACATCCTGGAGATCGGGGCTCCCGGCCTCGGGCTGCTCTCTGCCGGGATCGGGATCGGCGCGCTCGCGGGAGCCCTCGGGCTCGCAGCGTTCCGGCCGTCCGGCGGCAGCGGCCGCCTCCTCTTCGCCGGGCTCGTGGTGGGCTCCGTCGCCGAGATCGTATTCGCCACCTCACGTCTCGTGCCCGTCTCCGTGGTGGCCCTGGCGTTCCTCGGAGGCTGCCAGGTTCTCTACTACGCCACCACGAACACGCTCCTCCAGGTCCTGGTGCCCGGGCGCCTGCGGGGCCGGGTCATGAGCCTGTACATCCTCACCTCCTGGGGCCTCATCCCGGTGGGCAACGTGGTGGCGGGCGCCGTTGCCGAGCACGCGAGCGCCACGATCGCGCTCGTTGGCGGCAGCGTCCTCACGCTCGCCTGCGCCATCGTGGCGGCGGTCGCGGTGCCGGAGCTGCGGCGCCTGGACGCTCGCGCAACCCCGGAAGCCTGACCGTCGCCCGCCAGGGGGCCGGACAACAGGTCCGACGCTTCTCCGGTTGTTGCGCAAATGGTTGAAACCTTTCTGCAGGCGACTGTATCGACAGGGGTGGAAGCGGCCCCAGCGAGGGAGGCCGCACAGAGGAGAGTCCAGTCAGATGCGTCCTGCAACGATGACCCGGTCGATCGCCACGTCCCTGGTGGCGCTGTTCCTGCTCGCCGGCGCCGTCCTGGCGACCACGAGCTTCATCGCCGGCCCGCACAGCGACAACGGCAGCCCCATCGCCGCCGAGACCGCGGTGCCTGCCGCGACCGCCAGCACAGCGGCAGAGCCCACGGCAGAGCCCACGGCAGAGCCCACGGCAGAGCCCACCGACGCCCTTGAGACCTCGGAGCCGACGGAGGAGCCGTCCGGCTCGCCGGAGGTGGAGGACGCCACGGACGACCATGGAGCCACGGACGAGCCGGGTGACGACAACGGCGGCGACCGCGCCGACGACGA
>CAIYZX010000411.1 GCA_903930745.1 uncultured Chloroflexota bacterium
CCCTCGTTGTGGACGACCTGCCCCAGCGTGTGCGTGGCCTTGCCATCTGCCGCGGATTCCTTGGCCTTGTCGATGGCTTCACGAACGCCGTAGCAGAAGCCGGTTCGATTGGCGATGCGGACTTCCTGGACCATTCCCATAGCGGGGGGATGTTCGCACACGTGGGCCGTTCTCGCCGCTGAGGGCGCCGCTCCGTGCGTATCCGCCCGGTCTCCTAGGCGGTGGGCGTGTCCTGCGCCGCGGCGTCGTCCGCGTAGATGCCCCGGTGGCGCGGGTCGAGGAGCGCGGCGATGCGGCCCATGATCGCGCGCGTCGCCAGCCCCTTCGCCGACTTGCGGTCCACGTCCTTGGGGAGCACCTCGGCCACGGTGAACGGCTTGCCGAACCGGACGGTGACCTTGCGGCGCGGGAACGGCGACGGGAGGGCACGGCCCTTGCGCCAGACGAGGTCCGCGTCGTTGACGCCCACGGGAACGATGGGGGCGCCGGTTCCCATGGCGAGCATCGCCACGCCGTCCTTGGCCTCCTGGAGCGCCCCGTCCGGACTGCGGGTCCCCTCCGGGTAGACGATGAGCACGAAGCCCGCCTTGAGGAGCCGGCTCGCGAGACGGTAGGCCTCCACGTCCGCGTTGCCACGATCCACGGGATGCACACCGCCGTACGCGATCATCCAGCCGAAGACCGGGATGTCGAAGAGCGAGCGCTTGCCCAGCCAGTGCATGCGCCGGTCACCGATGTGCTCGTTGATCCAGGCGCCCGCCACCAGCGCGTCCAGGCTGGAGATGTGGTTGATGGCGATGATCGCCGGGCCGTCCTTGGGCAGGTTGTCCAGCCCTTCGAACTGGACGGAGCACACGGCGCGGGCGAAGCAGCGGCACAGGAACGAGAAGCCCGTGGTCAGCCACGTGCGGTGGTTGTCCATCCGCATCGCGATCTCAAGCTTCCGGTTGCGCTTGGCACCGGGCTCGTCGCCCGTGGCATCGGACCTGTCGGGCTTCTCGGCCCTCTCGGCGCGCTCCGGCCTGGGGCTCCGCTCGGCCTTCGCCGAGGCGCTCTCGGGTGCGGGAACGCTGGAGCTCTCGGCCTTCGTCACCGCCGCCACCACCTGGTCCACGGTGGCGTCGAAGCCGATGCCGTCACTGTTCACGTGCACGGCGTCCGCGGCCGCCACGAGCGGGGCCACCTCGCGGCCGCGATCCTGGGCATCACGCGCACCCAGCTGCTCACGCACCAGTGCCGCCTCCTCGCCCTGTGGATCCAGACCGCGCTGGGCGATGCGGCGGTTCGCCCGCTCCTCCACGGATGCGTCAAGGAAGAGCTTCAGGCCGGCGTCCGGCAGGACCACGGTGCCGATGTCGCGGCCCGCCACGATGATCCCGCCGCCAGCAGTCAGGTCGCGCTGGCGCTGCAGCAGGGCCGCCCTCACCTCCGGGATTCGGGCCACGGTGGAGACCGCCGCGTCCACGGCGTCGCTGCGCAGCTCGTCCGTGGCGTCCCTGCCGTCCAGCAGCACGCGGGAGAGGACGCCGGAGCCGTCATCACCGAGCGCCACACGGGCTGCCATGGGAGCCAGCGCAACGCCGTCATCCGGGGCCACGCCCTCGCGCAGGGCCAGCGCGGTCAGCGCGCGGTAGAAGATCCCGGTGTCCACGAACCGCAGTCCCAGCCGTGCCGCGGCGGCCGCTCCAACGGAGCTCTTGCCGGACGAGGCGGGGCCGTCGAGGGCGACGACGATGCGGGGCGTGGGGGTGGTGGTCATCGTGCTTCGAGGATAGCCGGGCTAGGACCCGTGGCGCGTCCCGGCGAGGCGCTTGACCTCGGTGGGGGTCAGCGGCCTGACATCGCCCGCGGCCATGCTCTCCAGGCGCAGGCTGCCGATGCGGACGCGGACCAGGCGGCGCACCGGGGCGCCCACCTCGGCGAACATCCGGCGCAGCTGGCGCTTCCAGCCCTGGTGGATGGTGACGCGAACCCATGTGAGCCGCTCGTCCGGCGACGGCCAGACGGTCTCGGCGAGCATCCGGTCCTCTGTCCTGGTCTGGCCACGAAGCCCGGTGAGGGTCGCCGTGCCCTCGGCCAGCTCCACGCCGTGCTCCAGGGCGTACGCCTGCTCGCGGGTGAGCGGCCAGGCCAGCGCTACGGCGTACTCGCGCTCCACGCCGTAGCGCGGGTGCAGGACGTGCTCCGCCCAATCGCCGTCGTTGGTGAGCAGGATGAGCCCTTCGCTGTCCTTGTCCAGGCGCCCCACCGGGTAGAGGCGGGCGCCGCGTGAGAGCTCCGGCGGCACCAACTCCACCACGGTCTGCTCCGCGTGGCGGTCCTTCACGGTGGACGTGACGCCGATGGGCTTGTGCAGCGCGACGTAGACCGGGTCAGCCTTCGCCTGGCGGATGGGGCGGCCGTTGACGGCGATGACGGCCACGTCCGGGTCCGCCTTCTCGCCCAGGGTGGCCAGGCGGCCGTCGATGGTCACGCGGCCAGCGGCGATGAGCTCGTCCGCGCCGCGGCGCGAGGCCACGCCGGCGGCGGCCAGGATCTTGGAGATGCGTTCCTCGGGCATGCTGGTCGTCCCCGCTCCGCTCAGGCGCCCTCGGCGTCGGGGGGCGACGCCACTTCGCCGGCGGCCGCGGCGCTGGCCAGCTCCGCGAGCGCATCACCGGCTGCGGCAGAAGCGCCATCCCCGGCACCTTCCGGCCCGTCCACGAGGCGTGCGGCCACGTCAAGGTCAAGGACCGGCAGCTCGTCGATGCTCGTGAGGGCAAACCGCTCCAGGAACTCGAATCCCGTGCCGTAGAGGATGGGCCTGCCCGGCGTCTCGCTCCTCCCCTGCTCCGCGATGAGCCGGCGGTGCAGGAGGGCGCGCACGGTGTAGTCGGAGTCCACGCCGCGGATCCGCTCGATGCCGGCCTTCGTGATGGGCTGCCGGTACGCGACGATCGCGAGCGTCTCCAGGGACGCGGGACTGAGGCGCACGGAGTCCGCGCCCACGTACTTCGCGATCAGCGCGCCCGCCTCGTGCGCGGTGGCCAGCTCCACGCGCTCGCCGGAGACCACGAGCCGAATCCCGCGATCCGCCAGGGTCATCTCCAGGTCGCCGATGGCATTGTCCACGGTCTCGCGGTCCACGCCCGCCAGCAGGCCGATCTCCCGGCGGCTCAGCGGCTTCTCCGCCACGAACAAGAGCGCCTCGAGCATCTGCTCCGTCAGGATCCCGGGGGTCGCGGCAGCCTCGGACTCGGTGTCATCACCCGGGTCGGCCTCGTCCACGGCATCGGCCGTCTCGGGCGCCTCATCGTGGCGCAGATCGTCCGTCAAGGGCTCCACCTCCTCGTCCTGCGTGCTCATGCGAAGGTCCCCAGTGACTCGTCCAGCTCTGCATCCTCGTCGATGGGTGCGGTGACGCCGGCCGCCGCCCGCTCCTCCGCGGTGGTGCGTCTCGCCATGATGGGGCCCCAGGGCTCCGCCTGCTCCACCACGATCTCGCGGCGCTTCATCAGCTCCAGCATCGCGAGGAACGTGATCGCCACGATGACCCGATCACGGACGCCCTTGAGGAGGTCCTGGAGGACGATCATCGGCGCGCCGTCCAGCGCCTCGCGGATCAGGCGGGCGCGCTGGGTGAGCGTGATCGTGCGGCGGATCGTCTCGGGCGGCGGTGGAGGCGGCGGCACCACGGTGACCAGGCTCTCGAGCGCGCGGACCAGCACACCTGGGTCCATTGGCTTCGCGGCGGCGGGCCGGGCGTTGGCGTGGCCGGCGGCCCGGGCGATGGGTGCCTCCCGGTGCCAGAGTCCCACCCTGCGCTGTGCCTGCTCCAGCAGCGATGCGCCGGCATCGCGGAACGCGCGGTAGAGGATCAGGCGCGCCCGCAGCTCCGCCTCCGGGTCCGGTCCATCGTCCGCCAGCGCGACGGCGCCCTCCGGCTTGTGCCGCGGCAGCATCGCGCGTGACTTGATGAGGATCAGCTGGCTCGCGATGGCGATGAAGGCGCTGATGTTGGAGATGCGGTCCTCGTCCAACTGCGCGAGCGCGTCCAGATATGCCTCCGCGAGGGCGCCCAGGGGCACGGTGAGGACATCCAGCTGGCGCGCCTCGATCAACGCGAGCAGGAGCTGGAGCGGGCCGTCGAAGGCGGGCAGGGTGACGCGGGTGGCAGTCTCCGGCCGGCGGCCCTCACCGAACGCGATGGCGGGCGGCGTGGTGGCGATGACGGGTGTGGCGGTCCCGCGGGCTGGCTGACGGGGCGGCATGGCTCAGCAGGCCTCGTCCGCCGCGTGGAAGAGGGCGCCGTACCGCGGGTCGCTGGGGGCATCCTGCTCGCGGACGAGCGCCACGGCATGGGGCGGCAGGCCCGCGCGCTCACAGGCGGCGGCCGATGCCTCCGCGTGGGTGCGGAGCCGCTCCATGTGCGCCCCCCAGCCGGGGAGCCGCGCGGCGGCGCCGTGGATCCAGGTCCCGTAGGCCTCGCCAAGGCTCCAGGCGATCCGGGGCAGGACGCCGGTGTCGCCCTTGGCGCAGTCGTGCAGCAGCCCGGCGGCCAGCACGTCCCGGTCCCCCACCCCTGCATCCCGCAGGTGCGCGACCACGTCCAGCCCATGCCGGCGATCCGCCACGTGCATGGCGTCAAAGAGCGAGAGCTCTGAGGGCGTGGTCCAGGCGGCCAGCGACCGGCGCTCCTCGGGGCTCACGTGGGCGGAGAGGTGCGTCCGGACCTGGCGCGCCTTACGCGCCCACCAGGAACGCTGCGACACGAAGGGCGATCCCGTAGATGAGCTGCCCGCCGA
>CAIYZX010000412.1 GCA_903930745.1 uncultured Chloroflexota bacterium
CGTCGATGGCCTGGTGGTCGCCCTCGCGTCGATTGCCACCGATGTGCGCCCGGACGCCATCGTGCTGCGTGGCGGCCACCTCGCCGCCCTGCTCGCCCCGCGGCTCGCGGTGCGCCTGGGCGGCGCGGCGCTGGTCACGGATGTCGCGGCGATCCACCGTGACGCAGACGGCCTGGTGCTGGTCCGCCAGACCCGCGCCGGCCGCCGCGCGTGGCGCATCGGGCATCCTGCCGCGCCCGTCGTTGTCGTCCTCCGCCCAGGTGCGTTCTCGCCCGCCGCCCTGCCGTCCCCGGCCCCCGCCCGGGAGGTTGAGGTCGCGCCGGCGCCGGCACAGGGCGAGTCCCGCGTGATCTTCGTCGCACGCCGCCCCCGCGATCCCAACGGCGACATCCGCGACGCGGAGATCCTGGTCTCCGGCGGCGGCGGCGCCGTGGACGCGTTCGAGGGCCTGGAGCGGCTGGCGCAGCTCCTCGGCGGGCGCGTGTCCGCCAGCCGCAGGGCCGTGGACCAGGAGGCTGCCGCCCGCGAGCGCCAGGTGGGCCAGTCCGGGCGCACGGTGAGTCCCAGGCTCTATCTCGCCATCGGCATCGACGGCGCGGGCCAGCACGTGGAGGGCCTCCGTGACGTGGAGACGCTCATCGCCGTGAACACGAACCGTCATGCTCCCATCTGCAGCATCTCCGACCTGGTGATCGAGGGCGACGCCACGGAGACCATCGACCGCCTCACCCGCCGGCTCGCCGCCGGCCATCCCGCCACCCACCACCCCTAGGAGACGCCATGGGCATCAACGACTTCGGCCTGGACCGCTTCTCGCTCGCCGGCAGGAACGCCATCGTCACGGGCGGCAACAGCGGCCTCGGCCAGGCGTTCTCGCTCGCCCTCGCGAAGGGTGGCGCCAACGTGCTGGCCGCCAGCATGGTGGACGACGCCGGCGAGACGCAGGCGCTCGTGGAGGGGGCGGGAGTCGCGTACCGGCACCTGCACGCGGACCTCACGGAGGCCGGCGAGTGCCGGCGGATCGTGGACACCTGCGTCGCGGACTGGGGCTCCGTGGACATCCTGGTGAACTGCGCGGGCATCTCCATCAACATCGAGGACGTGACGCAGTTCACGCGCGTCCAGTGGGACAGGATGGTGGCGGTGAACCTGACCGCGGCCTTCGAGATGACCCACGAGGCCTGCAAGCACATGATCGAGCAGCGCAGCGGCAAGATCATCAACATCGCCTCGCTGTACGCGTTCCTGGGCGGGCAGTGGTCGCCGGCGTACGCGTCCACGAAGCACGGCATCGTGGGCCTCACCAAGGCGATGTGCGACGAGCTGGCCCAGTGGAACATCCAGGTGAACGCGATCGCCCCGGGCTACTTCGCCACGAAGCTCACGGCCAAGACGCAGGCGGACCCGGTCCGCAACGGCGCGATCATCGCCCACACCCCGGCCGGCCGGTGGGGCGACCTCTCGGACCTGATGGGCGCGTGCGTCTTCCTCGCCAGCCCGGCATCGGACTATGTCAACGGCACCACGCTCACCGTGGACGGCGGGTACCTCGTCCGCTAGGGGACGGCGACACACCGGGGTTCACGAAGGCGCACCAGGAACCACGCAGCATCGCGAGGGCACCAGGGGTCATGGCGGACAGCTACTTCATCGGCGTGGACGGCGGCACGCAGAGCACCAAGGTCATCGTCTTCAACCAGCGTGGCGACGTGGTCTGCAGCGCGAGCGAGCCGCTTCGGCCGATGGTGTCCCGCGCCCCGGGGCACATGGAGCACCCGGATGACGATCTCTGGGACAGCCTCCAGGTGGTGCTCCGGCGTGCGATGGCCCAGTTCCCCGGTGACCCCACCGCGATCCTGGGCCTGGGCCTGGGCTCCATCCGCTGCTGCCGCGTCTTCATGCGGCCGGACGGCTCGCTCGCCGCGCCCGTCATGAGCTGGATGGACGTCCGGGCGTACGAGACGTACGAGGACGAGCCGGAGATCGGCTACACCTGCGCCACCACGGGCTACCTCACGCACCGGCTCACGGGCGAGCTGCGCGACGCCGCCGCGAACGCGTACCAGGGCCAGTTCCCGGTGGACATGGACACGTGGACCTGGACCACCGATGCGGAGCAGCTGCGTGCCTACCGCATCCCCGATGCCAAGCTGCTGGAGCTGCGCCTCCCGGGCGAGGTGGTGGGGCACGTCACGCCGGCCGCCGCGGCTGCGACCGGGCTGCCCGTGGGTCTCCCCGTGGTGGCCACCGCGAACGACAAGGCGGTTGAGGCGCTGGGCGCGGGCCTGACGACGCCGAACCTGGGGCTGGTCTCGCTGGGCACCTACAGCGCCACCATGGTCTACGGGGCGGAGCCGCGGCCGGACGCCACGCACTTCTTCACGAACATGGCCTGCATCCCGCACGCCTACCTGTACGAGGCCGGCGGCATCCGCAAGGGGATGGGGCATATCTCCTGGTTCAAGTCCATCGTGGGTGACGAGTATGCCGCCCGGGCCGCGCGGGACGGGCTGTCCGCGGAGGAGGCGC
Organism: uncultured Chloroflexota bacterium; assembly: GCA_903930745.1. GTDB lineage: Bacteria > Chloroflexota > Limnocylindria > Limnocylindrales > CSP1-4 > CAIXZV01. The sequence continues at coordinate 2,530 of CAIYZX010000412.1, forward strand.
TGGGCCTTGAGGCGGCCGCCGTGCCCGCGGGGTCCGATGGCCTGCTCACGATCCCGGACTGGCTGGCCCCGGCCTCGCAGCGCCACCGCAAGGGCGTGATGCTGGGCTTTGACGAGCGCCACACGCGCGGCCACATGTACCGGTCCCTGCTCGAGGGGATCGCGATGACGCTGGTCAACAGCTACGAGGACATGCTCCTGGAGCTGGGGACACGCCCGGAGACGCTCATCGTGTCCGGCGGTGGGGCGGGCTCGGACCTGCTGATGTCCATCCTGGCGGACGTGGCCGGGGTGCCCACTGCCCGGAATGCGGTGACGGGCGCCGCCGCGCTGGGGGCCGCGATCTGCGCCGCGGTGGCCGCGGGAGCGTACCCGGACTTCCACGAGGCGGCGGCCGCCATGGTGCAGCGGCGGGACGTGTTCCAGCCGGATCCGGGGCGGCACGAGCTGTACCGGCGCATCAACGAGGGCGCGTACCGGCGGCTGCCGTCGCTCCTGGAGCCCACGCTGCACGCGGTCCATGCCGCGGTCTCCGGCGGCGCCGAAGGGGCTGTATCAGGATCCTGATTGATGGTTTGTCCAGGCGGGCCGACTACTCGTCCGTGCCGGGGGTGACCCGTGAGATGGCGCGGCGAAGGAGTTCGAAGGCAGAGGCGTCGAACTCGTAGGACCACTCGCGCAGCCGCTCCGGCCGCTCGAAGCGGGACTCGAGACCCAGCGCCTGCGCCTCGCGGGACAGCAGGACGATGTCCGCCTCGCGGTCTACGCGGTCCAGCTCCGCCTCCGTGTGGGCGACCGCGGAGACCAGCTCCACGCCGGAGGCGCCGGCCACCGCGAGCACCTCGGCGATGTTCTCCACGCCACGCTGTGATCCGCAGACAACGCCCACGCGGGACCCCGGCGCCAGGCCGGCGATCTCGTGGACCAGCGACATGTAGCCCGCGCCAACCAGCATCGCCACCACGGGCACCCGGCCCGCGACGTACGCCTGGGCCTCGTCCGCGTGGAACGTGGTGGTGGCCACGAGGTCGTAGTGGTACCGCGTGAGACGCTCCGGCAGCTCGTCCAAGAGGACCGGGATGACCTCCACGCGCTCCGGGAACGCCTCCGTGATCCGCTGGGCGTCGAAGTTCGCGTCCGCGGTGGTGCACTCCGCGAACAGGATCCGGATGTGCGGGCCGGGCCGCTTGCGCTCCGTGGCCGCGGTGAACGTGGCCTGCGCCACCTCGTCCGGCGTGAAGCCCAGCTGCGCGGCGCGCCGCAACGTCTCGGCCACGATGCCCGCCAGGGCATCGGAGCCCCGGCGCACGGGCGGCCGGTCCACCACGCGCGTCCCCGCCCCGTGGCGGCCCACCACGTAGTTGGCGTCGGCCAGGCGGCGGTAGACGGCGCGGATCGTGTTGGGGTTCACGCGCAGCGCGGCGCCAAGCTCGCGGACCGGCGGCAGGCGGGTCCCGGCCTGGAGGCGCCCGGACTCGATCTGGTACGCCAGCTGCCAGAAGATCTGCGTGGAGATCGGCACGTCGGAGTCGCGCTCGATGTCCAGCGCGTGGTCCTTCGCGCCCGCGGGTGCCACTCCCGCGGGGGGCGCGACAGGCGCCACGACGGGCGTGGTCACAGGCCCTTCGGCAGAGGTACTGGTCCGTTCGGTGCCCACGGACGGGCCATTCCGGCTACTTGACATAGTGAACTAGTCCAACTAACGTTCGACTTGGCCTAGTTGACTATACCAATGCAGGCCAAGAACACAGGAAGTGCGGTCCCATGGAACTCCTGATCATCGCCATCCTCCTCGTCGTCGGTGCCTCGTTCGCCCTCGTTGCAACGGATCTCGGCGCGGACACCCGGGACCTGGACGAGAACCCGGCCCACCCCCACCACGTCGGCATCGGCTGACGTATCAACCCTTCGCGCTTCATCGGGCGCCGGCCCCCTCCCTCCCTCCTTCCGGCGCCTGCAGAGCATCCCGTTCGACCCCCGGCACCGTCCGGGGGTCGCGGCTTTTCCGGGGATCGCGCCGAGTGCGCCGGCTCCGGTCCGGTGGCATGCGACCGTCGGGCCGGAGTCTCAGTCATCCGCGGGCGGCGGCTGCCCGATCTCGCTGAGCGCGTGGCGGTAGATCACGGCCCCGTCGATCCCCAGGGACGGGGAGACCAGCGTGGCGATATCGGTCACCAGCCGGTGCTCCAGGTGCGTGCCGGCGTGCTCGTCGATGATCCGGACGGCCCGTGCGGCGCAGCGGAGCACCTGGCGCGTCTCCAGCCGCCACGGGTCCTCCCAGAACCACCCGCAGGACGAGAACATCGCGAGGCGCCAGCGCTGGGCCTCCAGGATCTGCAGCAGCCGGTCACGGTCCGCGGCGGACGAGGCGGGGCCCAGGATCCGCTCCGCGAATGCATCGGGCGTTTCGGCGCCGATCACCACGTCCACGTAGGCGTTGCGCGCCGCCCACAGGTCGTCCAGGCCGGGCAGCTCCGCCGCCAGCGCCTCGGACACCGTGTCGATCGCGCCGGCCAGGCGCTCCAGGGCCATGCGCAGGGGCGCCTTCCAGCGGCTGTCGTGGGCGCACGGGCACTCGCCGCTCCAGCGCAGCACGCCGTGGTGGCAGGACCACGAGGTTCGCTCGCGGATCCTGATCTCCGGGTGCAGGTGCCCGCCCTCCGGGGCGGCGGCGGTGGCGAGGGTGACGACCTCGAAGCCGCGGTCGCCCAGGTTCTCGTCCGGGGCAACCAGCCGGTCCAGGAACAGGTCGCGGAACGTCTGGTGGTGGCCGTACAGCTCCCCGTCGGACGCAAGCACCATGAGTGGGGCGGCGCCCGTGGGCAGCGGGGTGGTCAGCCGCGGACCGATGCGCTCGCGCACGAACCGGTCCGCATCGGCCGTCACGTCCGGCTGGAACGAGATGGCGCCGGACAGCTCCGCGTCGTAGAAGGCAACGTTCACGTGGTGGCCGCCGCCGGTCTCCACGCGGTACGGGCGCCGGTTGTCCAGGACCGCGGTCTCCGCCTGCCAGGGCGCGAGGATGGTGGCCTCCACGCCCTCCTCCGCCATGATCCGGAGCGTGGCGAGATCAACGGCCGTCTCCGGGAGCCACATGGCGTGCGGACGCCGGCCGAAGCGGACCTCGAAGTCACGCAGGCCCCAGCGGATCTCCGTGCGGCGGTCATGGACGGACGCGAGCGGCAGGATGGTGTGGTGGAAGGACTGGGCGATGCCGGACCCGCCCGCGGTCACGCCGTCCGGGCCCCTGCTGCCCCCGTTGCGGTCCGCCTGCCCGAAGCCTGCGAGCACCTCCGGGGCGTGCTCCGCGAGGTAGGCCGTCAGCGTGGGCCCCAGGTTCCAGGAGGTGCGCTCCAGGGTGTCCCGCTGCGAGATGGGCCGGTAGCACTCCGCGATGATGCGGTCCGTCCAGTCCCGGTACGGCGCGGCGGTGGTGTCCGGCGGCACGTGCCCGGTCCACGGGTCCGTGCGCATGGGCTGGTAGAAGTGCGCATGGACGACCAGGCGCGGGCGGGCGCTCATCCGGGCATTCTCGCACCGGTGAGGGTTTCCGCGCGCCTTCGCCCCCGCGCCGGCGGTCCGGCTCACCCCTCGCCTCGCGCCCTCGCCACTCGCCCCGCCAGGGGCGCCGCTGACTAGCGGCCCAGCTCCTCCGCGGTCCGGTCGCGCGTCACCGTCACGGCGTGCCGCACGGAGTGGCGCCGGACCTGCCCGGGCTCCAGGCGCACGGGCCACGAGAGCAGCAGCGAGCTGCCCTGGTAGACGCGCTCGAAGCCGGCCTCGGAGTTGGAGACGGTCTCGATGGGGCTCCACCAGGCGTCCGCCGCGGGCTGGGGGCGGGCCTCCACGGCCACACCAACGTAGTCGTTGCCGAAGCCGATGGCGCCGATGCCTGCCACCTCACCGCTGCCGTCGTGTGCGGTCCGGTCGCCGGCC
>CAIYZX010000413.1 GCA_903930745.1 uncultured Chloroflexota bacterium
CTGCAGGTACGTGACGCCACCCAGCGCCCCGGCACCCGCGCCCTTGTCCACGTACGAGCCCAGGCCCACGCCCATGGCCAGCAGGAACAGGACCGGCTGCGCGAAGTTGGCGAAGATGGACCCGCGCCACGTGCGGCGGTAGAGGAGGAGCGCGTGCTCGTACGCCGCCAGGGTGCCCGCGATGAACCCGGCGGTGGGCACAGCGCCCGCACCGCCGGCACCACCCCCGCCGGCCACGGCGCCGTCGCGCTGCAGCTCCGCGACCTGCACGTCAGTCAACCAGCGTCCGGCCGGTGAGCCGAAGGAAGACGTCCTCCAGCGATGCCCGCCGGACGAGCACGGTCTCCGGGGCCAGGCCGCGATCGTGCGCGGCAACCGCGGCCGCCTCGCCGTCCTCCGAGTAGACGAGCACCCGGTCCGGGAGCCGCTCCACGCGGTCACCCAGGCCGTCCAGCTCCGCGCCCAGCGTCTCCTGCACGCCAACCGGGAAGCGCAGCTCCGTGACCTCGCGCGTTGCGTACTGCTCGATCAGGCCGCGCGGCGACCCCTCGGCCACGATCCGTGCCTTGTCCATCACCACGAGGCGGTCACACAGCTGCTCCGCCTCGTCCATGTAGTGCGTGGTAAGCACGAGGGTGACGCCCTGCTGCTTCAGCCGGTACAGCCGCTCCCACAGGAGGTGCCGAGCCTGCGGGTCCAGGCCCGTGGTGGGCTCGTCCAGGAGCAGGATGGACGGCTGGTTGATCAGCGCCCGCGCGATGGTGAGCCGGCGCTTCATCCCGCCGGACAGCGGATCCACGCGGTCATTCGCCCGCTCCGTGAGCTGCGCGAACTCCAGCAGCCCCTCCGCACGCGCCTTTGACTCCGCCCGAGACAGCCCGAAGTACCGCCCGTAGATGGCCAGGTTGTCCCGCACGGACAGGTCCGTGTCCAGCGTGTCCTGCTGCGGCACCACGCCCAGGCGCCCGCGGATCGCGGGCCCATCGGCCGCCGGGTCAAGCCCCAGGATTCGCAGCTCGCCCGCGGTTACCGGCGATGTGCACGAGATCATCCGCATCGTGCTGGTCTTCCCCGCGCCGTTGGGGCCAAGGAAGCCGAAGCTCTCACCCGGGGCGACGGCGAAGTCAATCCCGTCCACCGCGGTGAACGTGCCGAACCGCTTGGTCAGGCCGCGGGCGGAGATGAGGGGCGCAGGGGTAGTGCTGGGGTACTCGGACATGGGACGGCGATGGTAGCGCGCGACCGGGGAAACCCCGTCAGGGAGTCCAGGCGGGCACAGTGGCAACGTCCACCGCGAGCATCCCCAGCCGACCTGCGGCGGCAAGCTGGGTCTTGTCCGCGCTGATCAGCGTTGCGGCCTCCCGCCTGGCGGCCTCAAGGTACGCGGCATCAGGGACCCGGAGCCCGGTTTCCATTGCCAGGCGGAACACCGCGACAGCGTGGGCGTGCGGCTGCAGCTCAAGGATGATCACAGACCCGAGCAGGTCCAGGATCGCCGCGGCCTGCACCTGGTCCATACGACCCGAGCGGATGGCCACAACCAGCGCGGCGGCAACCTCCATGTGGAAGTTGGGCGGACCAACCACCCGAACCTCCCGGGCGGACAGCGCCTCCGCTACGCGCAGGGCACCTTCGCGATCCGGCTCATCCTCGAACGCCCAGCGAAGGATGACGCTCGCGTCCAGGACAACAACATTCACGGCCTGTCCTCCCCGCGCACGGGCGGCTGCGGCAACAGCCTCGCTCCAAGCTCATCGCGGACCTGGTTCAGCATGGCGTCCACGGTGTCCTGCGGCCCTTCGGCCGGCCGGGTGTGCCGGGCCAGCTCCAGGATCCGGGCGATCGCATCACGCCTTCGCGCCACCATGGAGTCCCAGGTGTCCGGCCAGTGCGCCCGGTTCCAGCTCCGGATGTACCGCTCCGTGGCCTCTTCCTCGGCGGTGGGGGCATAGGCGGCGGCCGCCTCACCCGTCGCCGCTCCACTGCCGGCCTCCCCGGCCAGCGGGTAGTGCGTCCCATGCAGCATCAGCGCCGCCTCCGCGACCCGGACTGCACCGCCCAGCTTCACGCTGGGCAACGAGCCATCGGCAATCCGCCGCCGCACCGTGCGAAGGCTGACGCCCAGGCGCTCGGCAGCCTCCGCCGCAGTCAGGTATCTCGTCTCGCTCATGACCGCATGCTAGGTGAGCTGGCTGGCGATGTCAATCAATGCCATGCATTGCCTTCCGATGCCACGCTTGCCTATTCGGCCGTCGGTGGCACCCCGTGCGGCACCCCGTCGCCGGCGTGCGCGATGTGTGTGAACTGCCGCCATAGCAGCGCCACGAGCAGCGCGGACCCCACGAACCCGAACCAGAACGGCGCCGTCACCCCGAACGCCCGGGCGAGCAGCCCGCCGATGGGCGTCCCCACCACGATCCCGCCGAACACCCCCACGTGGTACACGCCGGTCACGCGCCCCAGCAGCTCGTCCGGGACAGCCCGCTGGCGCACCGCCGTGGACGTGGTCCCCCAGACGAACGCGTGCGCGCCGAAGACCGCGAAGGTGGCCAGCACCACGCCCGCCGATGTCGTGAGGGCGAGGACCAGGTGCGTGAAGGTCTCGATCAGCAGGCCCACGCGCATGATGTCCGCGAGCGCGAACCGCCGCTCCAGGCGCCCGTACGAGACCGTGCCCACGATGCCGCCGATCGCCATCGCCGTGGTCAGCAGGCCGAAGCCGATCTCGTTCATCCCCAGCCGCTCCTGGGCGTAGAGGACCAGCACGGACCACGCCGCCCCGAA
>CAIYZX010000414.1 GCA_903930745.1 uncultured Chloroflexota bacterium
TGCCCACGGTGGCCATCAGCGCGTAGACCGCCGTGCCGTCCGGGGTGGGGCACAGCTCGCTCACGGAGCCCGTGGCGGTCAGGCGGGTCACGCCTCCATCGGGCAGGTCCACGCGGTAGGCGGCGTGGTTGCCGCGGTCATCGGCGGTGAAGTAGAGGACCGAGGCGTCCGGGCCCCACCAGATGTGGTCAGGCCAGCGGTCCACCTCGGCGGCGAGCGTGCGCTCCTCGCCGGACGCGAGGTCCAGCAGCACGAGCGAGACCTGCTGCGGCTCCGTCACCGTGGAGTACGTGATCCGCATCGCGGCGACCAGGCGGCCGTCAGGCGAGATCTGCGGCCCGTCGTACGCGGCCGAGCCGTTGGTGAGCCGGCGCGCCTCGCCGGTGGCGGTGTCGTACCGGACGAGATCGTCAAGCGTCTCCGGGAAGACCGCTCCGCGGCGCCGCATGGCGACCACGAACGAGCCGTCAGGGCTGATGTCGGCACCCGCCTCCTCGAAGGTGAAGCCGGTCACGTCCGGCTCAAGGTCCAGCGGCTGTGCAGCCGGGCCATCGCTCTCGGGCAGGCTGGTGGCGAACAGGCGCCGAACCCGCGGGCCCAGGTAGTGATCCCAGTGGCGGATGGGGCCGTCCTCGAAGAGCAGCGCGTCCACGCCGGCGTCCTTGCGGGCCTTCGTCCGGGCGGCGTCGCCCTCGAAGTCCCGGGCGCCACGCTGGATCCCGGCACCGAACAGGACGGACCGGCAGCCCCTGGCCACAGCGAAGCCGTCGATGCCACCCTCGGGCGCGAGCACGCGCCGCGCCTCGCCGCCGCCCGCAGGCAGCAGCCAGAGACCGTGGAGCTTCTCCGCATCGGGCTTGAGGTCCGGGTCCGGCCGGCTGGACGAGAAGAGCAGGGAGCCGTCCTGCAGGAATGCCGTGGACGCGCCCTCGCCCTCCACGGAGCGGGTGATCCGGCGGGCGTCCTGGAGCCCCGCGGGATCCACCTGCCAGATGGCGGTGGCCATCCTCCTGTTGTCCGGCGCAACGCGCGAGACGGCGACGGCGAGACGGGTGCCATCGGGGCTGAGCCGCAGGGCCGAGAGCCGCGGCATGGTCAGCATGGTGTCGATCGTGAAGGACTCGCTCATCGGGCCATGATCGCACGGGGCGGAGGATTTCCCGCTCCCGCAGGCCGTGGGGATGCCGTCGAACGCCTGTAGAACATCTGTGCGATATGCGCTTCGAGGTGCTATCCTCGGCGCACGATGACGGACGATCCGCTGAGCCTCCTCGCGGGCGACGCCGCCTCCACCGGCGAACAGGCCGTGGAGGGGTCGCTGCGGCCGCGTTCCCTGGACGAGTACATCGGCCAGAGGGACGTGAAGGCCAGCCTCGCCGTGCTCCTCGCCGCTGCGAAGGGGCGGGGGGAGCCCGCGGACCATGTGCTCCTCTACGGACCCCCAGGTCTCGGCAAGACCACGCTCGCCACCATCATCGCGCGCGAGCTGGACGTGAACGTCCGCTACACCAGCGGCCCGGCGATCGAGCGGGCGGGGGACCTGGCAGCCATCCTGACCTCCCTGGACGAGCGGGATGTCCTCTTCATCGACGAGATCCACCGCCTCAACCGGGCCGTGGAGGAGATCCTCTACCCGGCGATGGAGGACTTCGCGCTTGACGTGATGATCGGCAAGGGACCGTCCGCCCGGAGCCTGCGGCTGTCGCTGAAGCCCTTCACGGTCGTGGGCGCAACCACGCGCGCCGGGCGCATCAGCAGCCCGCTGCGCGACCGGTTCGGCATGAGCTACCGCCTGGACTTCTACGGCGAGGACGAGCTCACGTCCATCGTCCGTCGCTCAGCCGGCATCCTCAACGTCCCCATTGACCCGGAGGCCGCCCGCGCCATCGCCATGCGTGGCCGTGGCACCCCCCGCATCGTGAATCGCCTCCTCCGCCGCGTCCGCGACCATGCCGAGGTGCACGGTGACGGAAGCATCCACCCGGGCGCCGTGGCGGAGGCCATGCGCATCCTTGACATCGACGACCTGGGGCTGGACGCCACGGACCGCAAGCTCCTGGCCGCCATCGTCCAGAAGTTCGGCTCCGGCCCCGTGGGCGTCGCCGCCCTGGCCGCCGTCCTCGCAGAGGAGCAGGAGACCGTCGAGGACGTCTACGAGCCGTACCTCCTGCGCCTGGGCTTCCTGGACCGCACGCCGCAGGGTCGTGTCGCCACGGAGGCAGCCCGGAGCCATCTCGCGTCCCTTGGGTATGACGTTCCCGCACCGCGTCGCGCGGAGCCGGACATGACCGCCCTCTGGGACAACCCCGCACAGCCGTCCTGACGCACGTGCCCGGCGCCGCCTCCTACGAGGTCACCGTACCCCCGCCCGCAGACGGAAGCACCCGCGCCCGCGCGGGTCGCCTGACGCTGCCCCACGGCGTCGTGGAGACGCCCCAGTTCATGCCGGTGGGCACCAACGCCACGCTCAAGGCGCTCCACCCGGACGAGGTGGCGGCAGCCGGCGCCACGATCATGCTGTCCAACACGTACCACCTGTACCTGCGCCCGGGCCACGAGCGGATCCAGCGCCTGGGCGGGCTGCACACGTTCATGGGCTGGGACAAGCCCATCCTCACGGACTCCGGCGGCTTCCAGGTGGTCAGCCTCGGCGAGCTGCGCGTGATCGATGACGGTGGCGTCACCTTCAAGAGCCACCTTGACGGGACCACGCACCGGTTCACGCCGGAGCACTCCATCGGCGTGCAGATGGCGCTGGGCCCGGACATCGCGGTGGCGTTCGACCAGCCGGTCTTCCCCAGCTCGCCCCGGCGCGAGGTGGAGGACGCGATGCGCCGGACGCACCGCTGGGCCATCCGGTCGCTCGAGGCGCACACGCGCACGGACCAGGCGCTCTTCGGGATCATCCAGGGTGGCCTGGACCCGGAGCTGCGCGAGGAGTCGGCAGCGTTCGTCCGGGCGCTCCCATTCGACGGGATCAACATCGGCGGGCTGGCGGGTGACGAGACGCCGGAGCAGCGCAATGCCACGCTGGACGTCACGGTGCCGCTCCTGGACGGTGACCCTCGGCCGCGCTACCTCATGGGCCTGGGCTCGCCGCTGGACCTGCTTGAGGCCGTCCACAGGGGCGTGGACCTGTTCGATTCCGTGCTGCCTGCTCGCGTAGCCCGCAATGGCCAGCTGTGGGTTCCCGGCGAGCGCCTCAACCTGCGCAACGAGCGGTTCCGCGATGACCCGCGGCCGGTGCAGGATGGATGCCCGTGCCTCCTCTGCACGCGCTTCTCGCGGGCGTACCTGAGCCATCTCTTCCGGGCGAAGGAGATGCTCGCGTACCGCCTCGCAACTTGTCACAACCTCACCTTCACCCTAGACTTCATGGTCAGGATCCGCGCTGCAATCCATGCCGGAACCTTCCCTGACCAACTGGCCGAGCTGCGCGAACGCGCGGTCCGGATGAGTGGCAGCGAAGTGGCAGGTAAGCGCGCGTGAAGTCCGCGTCGGTACTGTCCGCACACCATGAA
>CAIYZX010000415.1 GCA_903930745.1 uncultured Chloroflexota bacterium
AGCCGGCCCATCATCTTGGCGGTGGCGTCACCGCGCCAGTAGGCCACGAGGGCGTGCGAGAACTCGTGCACGGGGAAGCCGATGCCCAGGAAGAGGGCGAGCACGACGAGCTTCTCGAGGATGTTCTCCACGCGGGCCTCACCAAGGGGGTTCTAGGGGACCGGCACATGGTACCGGCCCCCGGGGGCATTGGCCCGGCAGGTACCTCCGACTAGAGGCGGTCCAGGAGCTCCTGCTTCTTCGCGTCGTACTCGGCCTGGGTGATCAGACCCTTGTCGCGCATTCCCGCGAGGCGCTCCAGGGACGCGGAGATCTCGTCCGCGTTCCCGCCACCCTGCGGCTCCGTGGGCCAGTCCGCGGCCGGCGTGGAGGCGGCAGGGGCGGACGAAGCCGGCGGCATGGTGGGCCGTGTGATCTCGATCTCCAGCTCGTGCTTCGACTCGAGCATCGCCTTCTTGAAGGTCTTCGCGTCCTTGAGCATCCGCAGGCGCTCGATGCCGCTCTCGGACGCCGTGAGGACGTCAAGGTCGCCGAAGCCGAACATGCGGCCGAACAGCGACTCGGTGAGGATCGCGTCGTTGATCTTCTCCAGCGAGGAGTCCGTGGCGCGCTTGTTGATCACACCCTCGGCGTGGATGATCCGCCGGCTCGTGATCACGTACTCCTCGTTCCGGTAGCGCAGCAGGCCCCACGCGAACCAGAGGACGCCACCCACCAGCAGGATGAGCACGATCCACCCGAGCGCGCTCATCAGGGTGTCCAAGAAGCCGCCCGGGTTGCCCACGGCCACCTTGAGGACGAGGCCCACGATGGCCAGGATGATCGCGAGAACGCTGTAGCGCGCGTTCCAGACGAGCACGAACCAGTGCTGGTGCGCCCGCCGGACGACTCGCTCACCGTTGGCCAGGAGCGTCTCGGTGTACCCCATTGCCCTCGTCCTCCTTCAGGCCCGCGGATGCGCGCGGGCGTAGACCTCTCGGATCCGTTCGCCGGTGATGTGCGTGTAGAGCTGCGTGGTGGAGATACTCGCATGTCCCAGCAACTCCTGGACGACCCGCAGGTCCGCGCCGCCCTCCAGGAGATGCGTGGCGAAGGAATGTCGCAACGTGTGGGGCGAGACGCGCTCGTCCAGGCCCGCGGCCACCGCGGCGTCCTTGACCACGTCCCACGCCGCCTGCCGCCCCAGCCGCTTCCCGCGGCCCGTGAGGAAGATCGGGGTGCCTGGTCCGTCGCCGGCGCCGGCCGCCTCCAGCCACTCCGGGCGCGGCCAGCTGAGGTACCGGCCCAGCCAGCGAAGGGCGACGTCGCCCACCGGGACGATCCGCTCCTTGTCGCCCTTGCCGATGACCCGGACCATGCCGCTCTCCAGGGAGAGGTTCTCGCGGTCCAGCCCCAGGGCCTCCGAGATCCGGAGGCCGGAGGCATAGAGCAGCTCCACGAGTGCCCGGTCCCTGACCGCGAGCGCGTCCCTGGAGTTCGCGCGCCGGCTCCTGCGGCCGCCGGTGCCGCCCCCCGCCGCTTCGAGCAGCTGCTCCACCTCCGCCACGGTGAGCGTCTCCGGGAGCAGGCGTGTCTGCTTCGGCAGGTCCAGGTGCGCCGCGATGTCCGCGTCGATGAGGCCGTCACCAAACGCGAAGCGGTAGAAGCCACGGATGGCGGCAGCCCGCCGGCGCAGGCTGGTTGGGGCGAGTCCAGGATCGCCCGGACGGCCGCGCCTGGCCCTCGCCGCGAGGTACCGCTGCGCCACCTCGGGTCCGTCCGCCCAGCCCGTCGCGGCACCACGGCTCATCGCGAAGTCCGCGAGGTCTGACCCGTACGCCGTGATCGTGGCCTCCGCGACGCCGCGCTCGATGCGCAGGTACGCGAGGTAGCCGGCGATCGCCCCGTCCAGGCTCGTCGTGGCCGCCACGAGCGTCAGCCCGCCGTCCGCGCACCCCGGCCGGCGCGCCAGGCGTGGGCACGGTCCAGCAGCTCACGGGCACCCAGGCGCGCGGCCTCGCCGCCGTCCGGCCCGCCGATCATCGCGGCCAGCTCCGCCTCGCGCTCCGCCGGCCCCAGCTCCGCGATCTCCGTCACCGTCCGGCCATCCCGCTCGCGCTTCGCGATCCGGTAGTGGGCGTCCGCGTATGCGGCGATATGCGGGAGGTGGGTCACGCACAGCACCTGGTGCTCACGCGCGAGCGCCCAGAGGCTCCGGCCCACCGGGTCCGCGCTGCGCCCGCCGATGCCCGAGTCGATCTCGTCGAAGACCAGCACCGGGGTGTCGTCCACCTCCGCGAGCACCTCCTTGACCGCCAGGGAGACGCGGCTGAGCTCACCGCCGGACGCGATCTTCGCCAGGGGGCGGGCCGGCTCGCCGGGGTTGGGCCGGAACCCGAACACCACGGTGTCGATGCCGGTCTGGTCGAAGGCGACGGCGTCGCCTTCCACCTCCACCGCCACGTCGTCGCGCGCCGCCGGCCGGCGGCCGATCGAGATGCCGAAGCTGCCGGCCTGGAACCCCAGGCCTGCCAGGACGCCCGAGACGGCCTCGCCGAGCGCGACCGCGGTGGCCGCTCGCCGTGACGACAGCACCGCCGCCCGGTCCGCCACCGCCAGCAGGAGCCGCGTGTCCTCGGCCGACCGGCGCGCGCGCTCGTCCTCCAGCCCCGCCAGCCTCGCGGACTCGGCGGACGCCCGCTCCCCGTGCGCGATCACCGCCGCCTCGTCATCTCCGTATCGCCGGACCAGCCGGTGGATCTCACCCAGCCGGTCCTCGAGGCGCTTGAGCGTGGAGGGATCGTGGTCAACGGTCTCCGCGAGTGCCCTGGCCTCCGCGGCCACGTCCTCGATCTCCACCTCCAGGCCCGCCAGCCGGTCCGCGAGCGGCGACCAGCGGCCGTCCAGCCGGGCGAGGGCCCTGAGCTCCCGCTCCGCCAGGGCCACCCGCTCACGGGCACCCCTCCCCTCGCCCATCAGCGTCTCGCGCAGCGTCGCGGCGCCCTGGGTGATCGCCTCGCCGTGCTGCGCCGCGGCCAGCTGCGCGGTGATCTCGGCGGCCTCGCCAACGCGCAGGCGGGCGCCCGCGATCTCCTCCGCC
>CAIYZX010000416.1 GCA_903930745.1 uncultured Chloroflexota bacterium
GCCTGGGCGGATGCGCACGCCGGCCGGCCCTCCGAGCAGCCGTTCGCCGACATGGCGATCCCGACCGTGTTCGACCGGACCCTGGCCCCCGAGGGCACCCACATCCTGTCGCTCTGCTCGCAGTACGTGCCGGCTTCATGGGCGGACGAGGACCACGCTCCTGAGCTCGAGGCCTACGCGGACCGCCTGTTCGACCGCATCGAGGCCGTCGCCCCGGGGTTCAGGAGCTCCGTCATGCACCGGCAGGTCCTGGGCCCGCGCGAGATGCAGGAGGAGTGGAACCTCGTTGGCGGCAGCGTCCACCACGGCGAGCTGACGTTCAACCAGCTCTTCCACATGCGGCCGGCGCCGGGTTACGCCGACTACCGCACGCCCATCGGGGGCCTGTACCAGGGGTCCTCGGCGACGCACGCCGGTGGCGGTGTCACGGGCCTGCCGGGCCACCATGTCGCCCGCGCAATCCGCGAGGACAGGGCGCTGCGACGGCGCCGCAGGAGCTGACGATGTGTGGCCCGGGAGGCCGCGGACCCGTCGGGGCTCGCCGTCCCAGCGGGCCTGACGATCCGCAGCCACGTTGTGTGCACCTGCGGGCTGAGCCGAGCACCGCCGGGGCGGTCAGTGACCCAACGGCAGGCGCGGGTTGATCGCCACCTGCATGGCATCGCCCGTCTGGGCCACCTGGACCGCCTCCTCCGCCCGGTCCAGCGGGAAGACGTGGGAGACGATGCCCGCGAGCGGGAGGCGACCCATGTTGGCGGCCATCAGCCGCATGGAAGGCTCGTATTCGGTTGCCCGCTCGCCGCCCACGCCGATGATCGTCACATCGCGCGCGCAGATCTGCGAGTTGGGGTTCACGCTGACGGGCCCCATGTCCACGAAGGCACCGGCCTCCACGATCACGCCGCCAACGCGGACGATCCGGAGCGCCTCCAGGAACGTGGAGGGCACACCGCTGCAGTCCAGGACGAGATCCACGCCGCGGCCATCGGTCGCGTCCAGGACCGCGGCCACGCGGTCGTCCTCCGGCCACGCGGTGGCGTCGAGGGGAAGGTCGATACCGAAGGCCGCGGCGAGGCGCAGGCGACCGGGCAGGACATCCGTGGCGGCCACCATGCCGGCACCCAGCATGCGGGCCTTGACCAGGTGGCAGAGCCCCAGTGGCCCGACGCCCAGTACGGCCACCGAGCAGCCGGCGCGACTGCCGTGCTGCAGGCCGAGGACCGCGAGTGCCGTGTCCACGCCGTGCGTGACGGCCATGACCTCCGTGATCACGGCCAGCTCGTCCGGCAGCTCGTCCGGGACCCGGAAGATCGGCGTCCCGGGCAGCAGGTACATGACCTCCGCCCAGCCACCGTAGAGTCCGGGCCAACGCGACAGCGCAAGGCTGTTGCCGTAGTCCTCCAGCTGGCGGCAGTAGTAGTACGGATACTGGTTCAGGCAGTAGTGGCAGGCGCCGCACGGCACGTTCGCCCCCGGAACGATCCGGTCGCCCACCCGGAGCGGACGCCCGTCGCTGGCGAGGACGATGCCGCCGACGGCGATCACCGTCCCCACGTTCTCGTGACCGCAGGTGAGCGGATACTCGATGTCCCGCTCGTGGTCCGTGCCCGCGTACTGCTTCGATTCGCCGCGGAACGTGTGCTTGTCCGTGCCGCAGATCCCGGACAGGTGCACCCGCATGAGGACGGCGCCGGGCTCAGGGTCCGGCACGGAAAGCTCCCGGAGGGCGATGGAGCCCGGCCGCTCGGTGACCGCCGCCAAGGCGGTCCTCCTCACCCCTGCCTCCATCGCCGGCTCAGGCCTGTGCGGCGGGCTGGCCGCCGGCCGTCGGCTCCTGCCGGGAGAGCTCGTGAGCCAGCGCCGTCAGCTCACTGCCACCCGCCATCTCGCGGATGAGGTGCTCAACCGTGATCTCGCCGGTCCGGGCGCTCAGGCTGACCCGGCCAAGGCTCAGGACGGTGAACTGGTCGCCGATCATGAACGCGTGGTGCGGATTGTGGGTGATGAAGACCACGCCCACACCCGCCTCGCGGGCCTTCGCGATGTAGCGGAGGACGACACCGGACTGCTTGACGCCGAGCGCTGCCGTCGGTTCATCGAGGATCAGCACACGAGCCCCGAAGTAGACGGCCCGTGCGATTGCGACGCTCTGTCGCTCGCCTCCGGAGAGGGTGCCGATCGGCTGGTTCACGTCCTTGAGGTGGATGCCGAGATTGGCGAGCTCGGACGCGCAGATCCGCCGCATCTCCCGGATGTCGAGCGGGCGGAGCACCGGCAGCGGCTTGCGAATCTCCGATCCAAGGAAGAAGTTGCGCCATGTCTCCATGAGATCCACGACGGCGAGATCCTGGTAGACCGTCGCGATGCCGACCTTCAGCGCTTCGCGGGGTGACGTGAACCGGGTCTCCTGCCCGTTGACCAGCATGCGGCCCTCATCGGCCTGGTGGCTCCCGGACATGATCTTGATGAGGCTTGACTTGCCGGCACCGTTGTCACCCAGCACGCACGTGACCTCGCCGGCTCGGACGCTCAGGCTGACGCCCTGCAGCGCGCGGACGTGGCCGTACCGCTTGCCGACGTCAACCAGCTCGATGATCGGGTCGCTGGGGGAGCTGCTCATAGCCGCTTCGACATCCGCTGCACGTAGAGGTTGAGGAGCACGGCGAACAACAGCATCAGGCCGAGGAAGAACCTGAACCACCCGGGATCCCAGCCGGCGTACACGATGCCCTGGACCGTCATGCCGTAGATGAGCGCGCCGATGGCAGACCCGATGGCCGAGCCCACGCCGCCCGTCATGGAGCACCCGCCCACCACCGCCGCGATGATGTACAGGAACTCGAGCCCGTAGCCGGAGCCGGCCTGGACCGTGTTGTACTCGGAGAGCTGGTGCATCGCGTAGAACCACGCGGAGAAGCCGACGAAGGCGAACAGGCCGATCTTGACCGACCGCGTGGGCACGCCAACGGCCCGAGCACTGCTGGCGTTGCCGCCGGACGCGAAGATCCAGTTGCCTGCCTGGGACCGAAGGAGGACCCAGGTTGCGATCGCGACAAACACCAGCCACCACAGGATCAGGATGCTGAACTGTGGGCCTCCCGGCCCGCCGAACTGGAGGCGGTAGGCGAAGATCGCACGGACGATCTCCATGCCGGGGGCCGCGGAGATGTTGGGCGTTGAGACCGCGTTGGTCACCAGCCTCGTGACACCGAGGTTGAAGCCGAACAGCATGAACAGCATGCTGAGCGTCACGAGGAAGCTGGGGATCCCGGTACGCGTCACCAGCCACCCGTTGAACAGGCCGACGGAGATGCTCCCGGCAAGGGCGACGAGCATGCTGACCGGGAGCGGCAGGCCCACGGTGATGGTCATGATGGAGGTCAGGACGGACGCCGTGACGACGCCGACGCCCGCCGAGAGGTCGAACTCCCCGCCGATCATGAGCAGCGACACGGACACGGCCATCAGGCCGATGGTGGAGCTCTGGTAGAGGACGGTTCCCATGGCCGCCCACGACCGGAACGGGGCGGCGATGATCCAGAAGGCCGCGAAGATGACGACCGCGGCGACGAGGGCGCTCAACTCGCGCCGCAGGAGGATGGCGCCGAGGAGGGGCAGGGCCCCTCCTCGGCGCTCGTTGCGCGACCGGTCCCGAGGGACGGGGGCCGGGTCGGACGAGGTTGCCGACGACATGTCGAGGCTTGCTCAGCCGACGCTGGCGGCCTAGCGCGTCCCGTTCTTGGCGAACGGCAGGATGACGTCGATGTTGGATGCGTCCACGATGGCCGGGCCGGTCAGGACCGCCTGTCCGCCGCCGATGATGTCGCCGTTGGTCTTGTAGAGGTAGAGCGACGCGACGGCCAGGTATCCCTGGAGGTAGGGCTGGGCATCAACCGCCATCGTGATCTTCCCCTCCTTGACCGCGTTGGCCGCATCGAGGTTCAGGTCGAACGTGGCGACCTTGGCCTTGCTGCCCGCGACGTCCAGCGACTGGAGGATGACCAGCGCGAGCGGAGCACCCATGGCGACGATGTAGTCGATGGACGGGTCCTGCTGGAGCTTGGCCGCGACGGATGCCTTGACAGACGCGTCGTCCGCACCGTTGACCTGCATGTTCTCGGTGTTCGCGCCGCCGTCCTTCACGCCCTTGCAGCGGGCCTCCAGCGCGGTGGAGCCCTCCTGGTGGATGACGCACAGGACATGCTTGCCGCCGGAGTCCGCGATCTGCTTGCCAAGCGCCTTGCCGGCGATGTACTCGTCCGAGCCGAAGTACATCATCGCGCCCATCCGCTGCCAGTCCTCGATGCCCGAGTCGAACATGACGACCGGGATCTTGGCGGCGTTCGCGGACTGGACGGCGCCAATGAGGGCGTCCGGCCCGGCGGCGGTCATCGCGATGCCGTCAACCTTGGAGTCGATCGCGTTCTGGACCAGGACCGCCTGCTTGGTGAAGTCCGGGTCATTCGAGTACTTGAGGTTCACGCCAAGACTGGCGGCCGCATCCTGGGCACCTGCCCGGATGATGTCCCAGTACGTGTCGCCGGGGACCTCGTGGGTGATCATGGCGACCGTCATGCTGGTGGCTGGCGCTGGCGTCGGGGCATCCGCAGGCGCGGCGGTCGGCGCAGCCGCCTGACCGCAGGCCGCCACGGCCATCGCAACGGTGAGCAACATGGCCGTCAGGCCGAGAGTCCTGCGCTTGGACACCGATGGAACCTCCTCCTCCTCGGGTCGACGACCCGTCTCAGGTGGAACACGGTAACACCAAGTTGTTGAATTGCAACCATGCAATCCAGGGGACCACGCACGAATGCGTGGGACGCTGGCCCAGAATGCGACCGCGAGCACCCTGCGAATTGGAATGATGCAACTCTTGGCCGTGGCTCGACAGGGAGGGTGGGCGCCGGGCTCAGATCCCCAACGACCGCATGTACTCGCGGTTGCGCCGCTGTGCTGCCACGACACCCTCGAAGGTGTCCCCCCGCCCCAGGTACCGGTCCTGCTCCACGACGACCCAGCCCTGGTAGGCGTGCTTTCGGAGCGCCTGGACAACCCGGTCGATGCCGGCATCGCCCTGGCCGAGCTCGCAGAAGGCGCCGTCCCCCACCAGCACCTCGAAGTCGTCGCCCCGCGCGAGGCCCGCCTCCATCAGCGGTGCGGACACATCCTTGAGGTGGACGTGCCGGATCAGCTCGTGGTAGGTCTCCACGAGGTCCGCGGGGTCGGCTCCCCCAAAACGGGCGTGCCCAGTGTCGAGGCAGAGCGAGATCAGCGAGCCGTCCATCGCGTCCAGCACACGGCGGATCTCGTCGCGGGTCTCCACGTACGTGGCGGCATGGTGGTGGAGGACCGGCTCAAACCCGGCCTGTCGGCAGATCTCGCCCGCACGATGAAGGTTTTCCATCAGGGTGCGGAAGCGTTCCGGCGGAAGCCAGGCCTCTGGGTGCGCCTGGATGCGGCCGGCGAACTGCATCCGCTCGGGCTCGTCAAAGCCGTCCGAAAGGATTGCGAAGGGCCGATCCAGGCCGGAGGCCTCGCGGATGATCCGGAGGCTGTCCGTGAGCCAGGTGCGCTCGGCGTCGAACTGCTCCTGCCGGCTGAAGTGCATCGGCAGGAACGAGCCGATCAGCTCCAGGCTGCGGCGGCCGAGCCGCTCCCGGACGGCGTGGCCATCGCCAAGGAACCCGGGCGGCCCAAGCTCCGTGCCGAGGTACCCGAGATCTGCGATGGCGTCCACGATGCTGTCCGGCTCGGGCATCCACGCCTCCGGCGGCAGCACCTCGTTGACCCCGAAGCAGACCGGCGCCGAGCCGGCAAGAAGCGGGGAGGCTTCCGGCATTCTGATCTCCTTGCACAGCGCGGCCTCCCGGCCGCGCACCACCTGCACCCCGCCAGGGGTGTGTCCGGCTCGCTAGACCCCGATCGCCGCCCGAGCAGCACCGGCGAAGATCTCGGCACGCTCGCGGGCGAGGTCGATCGAGTCGCGCATCCGGACTCCGAATGGAGCCAGGTTCGGATCCTGCACGCCAATCGAGAAGCTGATGGAACGGCTCAACAGGGCGTCGGTCGCCGGCAGCATGCCCGCCCTGTACTCGGCCGGCCGCGCATCCGTCGCCGCACAGTCGAAGGGGCATCCACGCTCCGTCGCCGTCCGACGTGCGAGGAGGTGCTCCATGTGGCTGTAGACATGCCAGCCGGAGCCGGCCAGGGTGATGGAGCCAACGCGCCTCGTCACCTCGGCGGCGATCTCCGCCGTCGGGAGGATCACCACGAGGTGGGTCGCCACGTCGCCATCCATGTCCGGCGACTCGCGGAAGGCGACACCGGGCACCTGGGCGATGATGTCGCGAGCGGCATCCCGGTTCGCCCTGAGGTGCGACCGGATCGCGGCCATCTTTCGCATCTGGGCCAGGAGCACAGCGCCGGACAGCTCGTTCATCCGGAAGTTCAGACCCAGGAACGGGCGCTGCCCAACCTCCACGCCCTTCCGATTTGGGCTGTGGCCCTGATCGTGGAATGCGAAGGCGTGACGGTAGATCGCCTCGTCGTCCGTGACGAGCATGCCGCCATCGCCACAGGTGATCGTCTTGTACTCGTTGAAGCTGTAGATGCCGACGTCGCCAACGGTGCCCACCCACCGGTTCTCGTAGGTGGCGCCGAATGCCTGCGCGGCGTCCTCAAGCAGCGCGATCCCGTGCCGTTCGGCGATCGAGCGCAGCTCCCTGAGGCGGGCGGGACCGCCCAGCATGTGGACCGCAGCGATGGCCTTGGTCCGGGGTGTGATCCGGGCCTCCACGTCGGCGGGATCAAGATCAAAGGACGCGTCGATCTCGGCGAGCACCGGGCGTGCGCGCGAGTAGATCGCCGATGAGATGGTGGCGATGAAGGTGAAGCCGGGCACGATGACCTCGTCACCCGGTCCGAGGCCCAGGGCGGCGAAACCGAGCAGGAGCGCACTCGTTCCCGAGTTCACCGCGAGGGCGTACTTCGCGCCCGTGGCAGCCTGGACCGCCTCCTCGAAGCCGCGAACCTTGGCCGGGAACGATGCGTCGTCGGGGCCGTAGCGGCTGATCCTCTGGGAACGAACGACGTCGGCGAGCTCCGCGAGCTCCTCCTCGCCGTACAGGTCGATTCCGGGACCGGGCATTCTCAGTACCTCCAGCCGGGAGCGATCCCGGGATGGTGACGATGGAGCCTGCTCGCCACCACCCGGTGGCGGAGCCGGTCAGTCGGCGGGTCGGCCGATGGGCGCCACGGCAGCCTCCGTGATCTCGGTCAGGCGCACCCAACGGCGGTCGCGCGCGGCAAGCTCCAGGGCGTCGCAGACCGCCTGGACTCTTGCCCCCTGGGCGAAGTCGGGGTCGAAGCGGCCTGCATCCCAGGCGTGCATGAGATCCGCCACCTGGTCCACGAAGGACTCGCCGTACCCGATGCCCTGGCCGATTGGCCACAGCTGCGACGCGTGCGGGTGCGTTGGATGCTCCGCCCTGATCCTGCGCATGCCGTAGAGGTCCATGCGGTCTGCTCCATCACCGAACCAGAGCTCGTTGAGTCGTGCGTAGTCGAAGAACAGCGTCCCGTGTGAGCCGTTGAGCTCCACGGTGAAGTCGCACGGGCGTCGCACGGCGCTCCGCGCCATCTCGATCCGCCCCTGCGCACCCGAGGTGAATGTGATCAGCCCGGCGGACGCGTCGTCGATCTCCACATTGCGGCTGCCGCCGGGCACGCTGCGCTGCCGGATGAAGGTGCTTGACTGTGCCGCGACCTCCGCGATGGGGCCAACCATCCAGAGCGCCATGTCCAGCAGGTGCGCCCCAAGGTCCGCGATGGTCGTGCCGCCCTGCCAGCGCTCGAACCTCCAGTCGAACGGCACGGATGGATCTGTGAACTCGTCGCTCAGCCAGGTTGCACGCCACAGGCGGACATCGCCGATCGCGCCATCGTCCACCATCCGCTTCATGAGGCCGATCGCCGGAAGGCGCCGATAGTTGAACCCGATCGCGTTGAGGACGCCCGCCTCGTCCACCGCTGCAACCGCGGCGCGCGCCTCGGCGTACGAGGTGGCGAGGGGCTTCTCGCACATGACCGCCTTGCCGGCTGCTGCTGCGGATGCGGCGATGGCGGCGTGAGTGCCTGGAGGCGTGCAGATGTCAACGAGGTCGATGTCCGGACGATCGAGGACGGACCGCCAGTCCGTCGTCCACTCCGGGATGCCGTAGGCCCGTGCTGCGGCGGCGACCTTCTCGGCATCACGGCCCGTGATCACCCGCACCACGGGCCGGACCGGCAGGGCGGCCATCACGGGCGTGGCGGCGTAGCCGAAGCTGTGCGCACGACCCATCCCGCCGTAGCCGATGATCGCAACCCCGATCTCTCGCGTGCTCATGGCGCTACCCCTTCGCGGGTTGGCCGGCCGACGCAGGCTGAGCGTCAAGCCATGGGATACGAGTGGGCCGGTCCACGGGCGCACCCGTGCGGAAGCTTTGGATGATGGCCTGGCACAACAGGACATCCCGCAGGCCGTCCACGCCATCGGTGGCGACGGGCTTCCCGCCACGGATGGCCTCCGCAAACGCCTCGAGCTCTCGCCGGAACGAGCTCTCGTAGGACGCGGTCTCGCTCGTGGTTGCCGATGCGACCGTGCCGGGGATGCCGGTCTCCAGGCGGACGGTTGCAGCCTCGTTGCGCAGGAACGGGGACGGGAACGACAGGGTCGCCCGGCCGCCCACGGCGAAGGCTGCGAACTCCATCTCGTAGCGCGCGATCCCGGGAAGGTCGATCCAGTGAATGGCGACGGGCAGCCCGCCGAAGCGGAGCATCACCGTGGCCTGGCCGTCATGCATCTCAACGTAGTCCAGCCGGTCCGGCTCCCCCAGGATGCCGCGGACCGAGTTGAGCTCGTGGACCAGCGTGTCGAGGAGCACCGCCACGTATGCGGACCGGGCGAAGTCCTGCTCCGCTCCGATCGCCGTGTCGATGGCCGCCTGGGCCTCCCGACCAAGCCTGGCGACCACGTCCGCCGGGGCGGGTGAGCCCGGCGCGAAATGGTAGTGCTGCACGTACGGCAGGAAGGGTGACTCCAAGGTGGTCACGCGCAGGAACCGGGGATCCTCCAGCGCGGCGTAGGCCTCGCGAAACCGAAGGTAGGCCGGGTCATAGCGCTTGTTGTAGCCGACCATCAGGATCACGTCGTTCGCCGCAGCAGACTCCACCATCGCGCGCCCCTCCTCGCTGGAGAAGCACATCGGCTTCTCCACGAAGACGTGGATCCCACGGCGTGCGGCCTCCAGGGCGATTGGCGCATGGGAGCCCGAGGTGAGCACGAGCACCGCGTCCAGGCTCTCCTCGAGGAGGTCCCGCCAGTCCGTGAAGACCGCAGGGATGCCGTACTCTGCCGCCCGATCTGCAGCGCTCTGCGCTGCAATGTCACAGATGCCGGCGATGTCCCAGGTGTCCGCGGTTTCCCGCAGGTAGTGCAGATGCATCACCCGAGCGATGAGACCCGCGCCGATCACACCCACGCGCAGCCGACCGCCGTTGCCCGTTCCCGATGTGCCCACGCTCGAACCCTCCGGACGCTAGTCCCATCTAGGCTGTCTCTCTCTCGGCGCTCCGCCAGACGACCGGCCCCTGCCGCTGCGGTAGTATAGATTGCAGCGTTGCAAGACGTGCAAGTGCGTCTGCGCGATCTCGCAGCAGCCACGAGGAGAAACCGTGCGGCTCGCGCTCGTCTCTGAAGGTCTGATCCACCTCTCCATCGGTCAACTGATGGACTGGCTGGACGAGCACGCTGAAGATGTCAGGGACCTCGAGATCGCCACCGGTGGCTACTCCCCGGCCGGCCACTCGCCGTTCGAGGTGCCACGCTCGGCGCTGGGCGCCTGGAAGGCGCGGATCGAGGAGCGCGGGTTCCGGATCTGCGCTCTCAACGTGTCCGGCAACCCGCTGCATCCCGATGCTGCCCTCGCCGCCCGCCACGACACCCACCTGCGTGATGCCATCGAGATCGCAGCGGAGCTGGGGATCGACCGCATCGTGGCCATGTCCGGCTGTCCCGGCGCTGCGGGCAGCGACGTCGCGGTCCCGCACTTCGCCGCCAACGCGTGGCTCCCGGACTACCTTGGCGTGGCCGACTGGCAGTTCGAGAACCGGCTTCGGCCCTACTGGGAGGAGATCAACGCGCTGGTGGATCGCATCCACCCCGACCTGGCCATCTGCCTGGAGCTCCACCCGGGCGCGCACGTGTTCAACACGGAGACCTTCCGGCAGCTCAACAGCGTGGCGCCGCGGATCTGCGCGAACCTGGATCCCAGCCACCTCTTCTGGCAGCGTATGGACCCCCTCGCCGTCATCGCGAACCTGGGGCAGCACATCGGGTATGCCCACGGCAAGGACGTCCGCTACAACGAGGAGACGCTCGCCCTCAACGGGCTCCTGGACAACCGCTGGCCCGGTGACCCGAACACCATCGCCTGGGACTTCGCGGCCATTGGTTTCGGCGCCCACGACGCGGCGTGGTGGCGCCAGTTCAATGACGCCCTGGCCCGCGAGACCCGGGCACCTGTCGTGAGCATTGAGCACGAGGACCGCCTGCACCCGGCCCAGGACGCGATCCCGGTCTCCGCGGCGATGCTCCGGGCGTCCTGAGGAGACGGAGCCTGCGGCGTGGGGCGTGACGTATCCTGCACGCCATGTGGTGCGACGGCGATGGACGGGCGGGCGGGACAACCATGCCCGTCATCGCCCCCGGTGACCGGATGAGCTCCCGGGCATGATCCGCGATCCCCGCCGTGCCCCCACGCTCGGCGACGTCGCCGAGCTCGCCGGCGTCTCGCCGTCCACGGTCTCCAACGTCGTTCGCGGCTCGTCCGTGGTCGCCTCTCGAACCCGCCGGCGCGTCCTCGCCGCGGTGGACCAGCTTGGCTACCGTCCCAATGCCCAAGCGCGACAGCTGCGGGCTGGGCGTGCTCGCCTCATCGGGATCGTGGCACACCAGCTCACCAACCCGTTCGTCGCGGACATCGCCACGATCGCCGAGCGGGAGATCGCCCGCAGCGGCTTCGGAACCATGCTCTGCACCACCAGGGACGAGCCGCAGTCCGAGGAGAGCGCGATCTCGCTGATGCTGGAGAACCGGGTCAGCGGCATCGTCTTCCTCTCGTACCTTGCCGAGACCGCGGAGATCGCAGCTCGCATTGACGGGTCCGTCCCCACCATGTTCATCGCGGCAAACGAGTCCTGGTCGGACTCCGTTGCCGTTGACGAGCGCCGTGGCGGCGAGCTGGTTGCACGACATCTGCTGGGCCTGGGCCATCGGGATCTCGCGTTCGTTGGGCCCATCCACCCGGATCATGCGGACGAGGAGCGACGCGAGGGCTTCCGCTGGCTCGTGGAGGCGTCAGGCGGCTCGGTGGCGTCCCTCAGCTGGGATGCCCCGGACGGCGCGCTGCTCAGAGAGGGCATGGAGACGTCGTGGGCGGCCCAGCTCACCGGCCAGGGCCGCGCCACGGCCGTCTTCGCCAGCAACGACTTCACGGCGATCGACGTCTTGGACCAGGCGGATTCGCTCGGTCTGCGGGTGCCCAAGGACCTCTCGATCGTGGGTTTCGATGACGTGAGCTTTGCGGCCCTGCGGCGCATCAACCTCACCACCGTCCACCAGCCGCGCCACGAGCTTGTGCGCCTGGGAGTGGAGGGCCTCATGGGCAGGATCAGTGGCCGCGTGAACGGGCCTCCCCGCGTCACTCTCGCAGGCGGCGACCTGCGCGTTCGCGCGACCACCGGGCGAGCCCCGGCCTGAAGGACGCCTGTCAAGGCGGCCTCCCTCCCGGGGATCCCGTCGGCTGGCCGGACGACCGAGCCGGACGGCCTGGAATGGCCGGTTTGGGTGCGAGCCCAGGACGGTGGCCTCGATCGGTGCTGACTGCCAGCCCGGGATCGTGGCCCGGACGAGGCCCGCAAGGACGGAGGCGATCCGCCGCTGGGCCGCGGCATCGATGACCGCTTTGCCGTCATCGGCCGCCAGGAGGCGACGCATGGCTCCCGACGCACGAGGACGTGGGCGACGACGGTGGAGGCCCTCATGGAGGCGCTCATCCGGCGCGAGACGAGCCGGCTGATGCTGGCGCCTGACGCCGCCTCGGCGTGATCCCGCGGCAGGTGGGCCGGTTCGAGAGTGTCTCGCAGACGTCGCCCGTGCCCGGTGCGTCAGCTTCGGAACCAGCTCCTGCAGGGGGATGGGCAGCGGCGGCATGGCACGCGGATCGTCCGCCCGCGGCGGGAAGCAGGTAGCCGGACCGCATGGGTCCGTCGTTGTCGTGTCCTCCTGACTGGTCGGGGCGAGAGGCATTGCGCCGAGATGAAGTACGGACCGAGGATCACCGTCATCAACGTGCCGAGCGCGAGCAAGGCGTTGCCCTGGGCTGTGACCGGCTGATGGCACCAGACCCACGCATCGTGGCCCACTGATCGGACCGGTCCACCACGCTATCCCGAAGCACAGCCGGTGCTGCTGCAGGTGCCGTTGACATCGATCAATCCCCACGCGAGGACGATGCCATCCGGGGTCGTGACCTCGAGGCGATAGCGACCTGTGGACGGGAACCTTGGCAGGGTCTCGCTGTACCCGGTTGCCGCCGAGTCCGCGGTCCGGGGGTGGACGAAGACGAGGTCGAGGGCGCCGGCCTTGACCCGGTACAGCGAGACCACGATCGCGGGCGAACCGAGGGCACGTCCCCAGTACGCTCCGAACGTGTAGCGGTCGGGCAGCCCCGCTTCGGCCAGTCCCTGCTCGCTGGGTCCCACGGTCAGCGTGAGGGCCGGTGTTCCCTGGACCTCGGGGGCTCCCTCGTCGATCAGCTCTTGACCCGCACCGTCATGAACGAGCGGCCCGAAGATCACCGACCCGACCGGCTGCGACGTCTGGTGTGACAGATACGGCGGTGAAGCGTCCGGCAAGGCCGACGCCAATGGCGAAGCCGGTGGGGCGGTCGACACCGACGGGCTGGCAGCTGGCCCGGGCGAGCCGGGGTCCTGGGTGGACAGACTGGCTGTGACTGTCGGCGCTCCGGTTGCGGGCTGCGCGGTAGGACTGGCACCGGCGCCAGTCGACGAGGACCCACTGCAACCCGCGGCAAGGAAGGCTGCCGCAAGAACGAGGATCGAACTGTACTTGCTCATCTCATGTGCCTCCCGGGAGTGCGACGCGGCGAGCCGCGATCGCGTGACGGGCAGATGTCCACGGCCAGGCGTGCCCCCGCCGGCCGGCGTCCACCGTGACATCGCCACCGGATTGCCTAGTCGCCGATCGGATCCGGCAAGCCGCACGCAGCACTCGAGCACATTGCGATGTCGAGTCCCGGAAACGATGCCTCCAGTCGGCTGATGCCGTGGTCGATCGAGGAATACCAGCCGCTCCAGTTGGAGTGCCACGCGGTGCCACATGGGGAGTCGAAGTGAGTCCCGTACATCGTCGCCTTGTACCTGTCGTACGGGTACGGCAGTGTGACCGAGTACACGGGTGCCCCGGAATCGCCCCCAATTCCATCAATCGAGTACTCGACTGAGTCCTGAATCAGGTAGTTGTAGAGTTTCGTCGTGCACGTCGTGTCCTGCCAAACGACGCTGTACTCATCGACGCTCGTGTCTTGGACGTTTCCACAAAGGACACCGGTCGCTCGGGCTGTTCGGCACACCACAGCGCCTACAACCTGCGTCGACTGTGCCTCATAACCCGTGATGTCTGCCGTGGTGCCCGACGTGCTGTAGAGGACCAGATTCCTGGTGCGGCGGTTCGCATCGCTGAGGCTGTTGGTCCGAAACGCCCCAACATCCGCGGTGGAATTGTTGTAGTAGGCCTGCACGTACGTCCCCGCTCCCTTCGTCGACGCAATGCCTATGTCACTCGTACCGTGCGTCCACGGCGAGGTCTTGTTGCCGAGCTTGATGCAGTGCCCGGCCGTGATCGCAATCAGCTGATCCGGTGTCGTGTCGTAGCGCTTCGCCAAGTAGCCGACGGTGCAGGGAAGGTTGCCTGCCGCGTCGGTGGTTCCGATGCCGGCTTTGATGGGAAGGCAGCCGTTCACCGGGCAGGCATCCGCCGTCCCGTAATCCTGCTGAAACACCTCGGTGTCGGGCCCGTACATTCCGGTCAGCACCGTCGCGGCGTCGTTGCCCAGGGACAGCACGCCGATGCGCAGGCGGTTCCTTGGCGTGTCGATCCCGACGGCGGTGAGATCGATGCCCTTCGCGCGCAGCACGTCGATGGCATCCCAGACCGACGACTTGGTGCGGTCCAGGTCTGACAGGGATCGCTGAACCGAATCCACCCTGAATGCGACCCCTGCGGGCAGCAGACTCTCGATGGCCGCCGACTTTCCAGTGATGTCACCGGCGAATTGGAAGACTGGCATGCCACCAGACAGATGATCGAGCCACGCGCCAGCCCAGGTCGGATCGGCGGAAAGTGTCTGCACCGCCACGCCCATGTCAAGCGCGACCTGGTTGCGGCGCAGCACTTCGGCCGCTT
The DNA here is from genome assembly GCA_903930745.1 of uncultured Chloroflexota bacterium. GTDB lineage: Bacteria > Chloroflexota > Limnocylindria > Limnocylindrales > CSP1-4 > CAIXZV01. Next base: position 14,528 of record CAIYZX010000416.1, read on the forward strand.
CGGCAGTCGTCAACGGCACACCGAAGGTGAGATCGGGAAATGCCGTGCGATCGACGGCCGCCGTCCGAACGGTGCCGACCGAGGCGTCAAATCCGAGGGCGGTTCGAAACTTGGTCGCCTGCGCGACCTCGTCCACGCCTGCGGCGGCTGCATTCGGGTGGTCGTCACCAGTGGTGCCTGCGGAAGCTGTTGGAGCTGTCACCAGGGCAGCCGACAGGAACGCACAGACAATCGCGATCGAACGTCGCATCTCTCCTCCGGCCGATGGCGGTGGTGCAGCGCTCGTCGGGATTTGTCCTTTGAGGTGCCGACGACGACGCTGCGGTTTGAGACGGGGGGCTCGCGCGTGCCCCGCCCGCGCCCACCCTACGACGCGTCGCTGACCGCGAATAGGTGGGAGAACCCTATGGTTCCGAACGCATGCGACAGGTCGCCGCGCAGACCTGCACGCGTGGATCGCGAATGGCGCACCCGCCGATCCCTCAGTGCTTCGGCGCCCCTGGACCGGGATTTGGCCGGGCTGGGAGATCGAGGACCGCCCCGCGGTCGACGGCAAGGGCGAGCTCGGTGCGCGTCGCGACGCCGTACCTGGCGAAGAGGCGGGAGAGCGTCGCCTCCACGGTCTTGCGGGCGATCCCGAGGTCTCCTGCCAGCTCGTCGTTGGAGCGGCCGCCCAGCAGGCAGGCGAGGAGGTCGTGCTCGCGCTCGGTCAGTGGTTCCCAGTGGGCCGCGCGACTTGCCCGCAGCTGCTCGCCGCTGAACGCGAGACCGCCCGCGGCGATGGTCCGGATGGCGGCCGAGATCTCGCCGGTAGAGGCCGTCTTGAGCAGTGTCCCGCGTCAAGTCGGTTGGGCACTTTCGGGCTCGGATAGGTGTGGGTCTGGGCAGCACAAGAGGCGTTGGCCCCGCGGAACCGCCCTCATCGAGGACGCAGGACCGTGACCTCGATCCCGGTTGTCGGCCACCCTGCATCCGTCGTGAGCACGGTGTCCGCATGCAGGACCTGCGCCGTGGCGAGCACCAGTGCATCGGGCAGGCGAAGCGAGCTCCCGTGGACGGCCCGAAGCCCGGCTGCACCATGCGCGATGTCGCGCGAGGCGGGCTCCACGGAGGCCGGCAGCGCGCGCAGGAATGCCTCGACCGTCGCGATGGCATCGGCCCCGCGGCGACTGGGCCCGACGAGCGCCTCCGCGTAGGCCGACGCTGGGACGACCAGCGTGTCGCCGCCGTCGCGCGCGTCCCGGAGCGCCCTGACGGCGGCGCCGTGATGGGCGTCCGAGCCGTCCAGGGCCGCGATGATGATCCCCGCATCGAGGACGATCACGCCCATTCGTCGCGCAGCTCGTCCAGCTCGCCCGGGTGGTACACCCCGGTGAGCGCACCCGCGAACCGGTCCAGCGGGTCCTCGTCCCGCACCAGCAGGATCTCACCGGGACCGCGGACCTCGGCCCGCAGCGTGTCGCCGGTCCGAAGCCCCGCCTGCTGGAGCGTGGCCACCGGGAGCGTGACCTGGTGCTTCGCGCTGACCCGGGTGTAGCCTCGGCGTCGCTGCTTTACTTGTCGTGCCATGACTCAAGCATAGGAGTCTCGGCCGCCCCTGGCAATCCCCCGGGGCTCGCCGGATCGAGCCAGCTTGACATCCCGGCGGTCTCGACGATGGTTCCACCGGGCCGCAGCGGCGCTGGCGAACAAGAAAGCCGGACCGCATGGGTCCGGCTTCGTCGTGTCTTCTGGAATGGTCGGGGCGAGAGGGGTTCCCCCGCCCCAACTCACCGCATCGGCGCCCCTCGGCGGAACTCAGGTGTGACCGATCCTGTGCGCGATCCAGGCCCGGAGCGCTGACTCGTCCAGCTCGCCCGAGGCCACGCCGCGGATGATCCGATCGGTCTCGTGCGGGTCACCGGGAGCGCCGATCCACGTGTGCCCGTTGCGCTCCACGAACTCGACGGTCGCCAGGAACGCGCAGCGCTTGTTGCCGTCGGGCAGCGGGTGGTTCTTCACGAGGTGCCAGCAGAGCACCGCGGCCTTGGTCACGAAGTCCGGGTACGCCTCGGCGCCGGCGAAGCCCGCGCGCGGGGCGGCGAGCGCCGAGTCGGCAAGCCCGATGCGGTTCAACCCGGCGACGAGCTCGGCCGGCACTCCCAGGACCGCCTCGGCGATCAGGAGGTAGTCGGCCAGCTCGAGGTATGCCGTCAACGCGACAGGCGCTCGAGGATCTCCCGGTTGCGCTCCATGCTGGCCTTGAGGCGCGCGCGGAACTCGGGGTCTGCCCGTCGGGCCTCGATGTGCGCGGTAATCGCGCGCTGGATCTCCTCGTTGACCGAGACGTCGTCGACGCCCGCGATCGCCTCGAGGGCCTCGGCCTGGTCGGCGGGCAGGCGCAGGGTACGGGACTTGGTGGTCATGGCGGCCTCCTCGCAGGTGGCTCACCACGATACCACGGTGTCACGGTGCGCTCTTCCAGCAGGCCGGGTCCCCGACGGACCGCCGGCGTCGCGGGGACCTTGACTGCTGCGTGCGGCCGCACACGATCTCGCCTGGTCGGCCTCATGCGGCAACAGAAAAGCGGGACCGCA
>CAIYZX010000417.1 GCA_903930745.1 uncultured Chloroflexota bacterium
TGCGCAACAAGGAGACGTCCGAGGACTACCGGTACTTCCCGGAGCCGGACCTGCCGCCGCTGCACGTGGAGCCCGGGTGGATCTCCCGGATCGCGGCCGCGCTGCCGGAGCTGCCGGCCGCCCGCCGGGACCGGTACGTGGCCCTGGGTCTCTCCGCGTACGACGCGGGGGTGATCGTGGCGGACCCGTCCATGATCGGGGCGTTCGAGGCGATCCTCGCCGCCGCTCCCGCCGGTGTCTCGCTGCCGGCCAAGGAGGTCAGCAACTTCGTCACGGGCACGCATGCGCGCGTGGCCAAGGAGACCGGGCTGAACGCCGCCGGGACCGCCGGGGCCTCGTCGCCCGCGGATCTCGCCGCGCTCCTTGCAGCGGTCGTCGCCGGGACCGTGTCGCGGCCCACGGGGCGTGACCTGCTCGCCCGGCACCTCGCCGACGGTGCCTCGGCCGCTCAGCTCCTCGCGTCCGCCGGGCCGGGCCCCATCTCGGACGATGCCGCGCTCCTCGCGCACATCGACGCCGTGGTGGCCGCCAACCCCAAGGCCGTGGCCGATCACGCCGCCGGCAAGCCGGTCCTTGGCTTCTTCGTGGGCCAGGTGATGAAGGCGACGAAGGGCGCGGCCGATGCGGCGCGGGTGACCGAGCTCGTCCGCACCCGCCTTGACGCCGGAGGCTGACGCCGATGGGACTGCTCTCGATCGCGCTCGTTGGCGCTGGGATGCTCATGATCGTCATGGGCGCGCAGCGGGCGTCCGGGCCGTACAAGCGGTACCAGGCGTTGAAGGCGCAGGACCAGAACATCGCGCGCTACGAGGCGTGGCGCGGCGGCGTCCGCAATGACTCGAAGACGGGCGCGTCCGTGGCGATGGACATGCTGCGCCGGCAGGTGCAGGTGGGCGGCGTGATCGTGATCCTGGGCTTCGTGGCGGTGATCGCCGGCTTCATGGTCCGGTGATCGATCCGCATTTCGTCGCCTTCGCGGGCGTCGCGCTGCTGCTGACGCTCTCGCCTGGCCCGGACATGGCCCTGATGCTGCGCAACGTGCTGCGTGGCGGCGGGCGCGTGGTCTTCGCCACCACCCTTGGGACCTGCCTTGGGCTGCTGTTCTGGGCTGCGGCCTCGTCGCTGGGGATCGCGGCGCTGATGGCGTCGTCCGCTGAGCTGTTCACGCTGCTGCGCCTCGCCGGCGCCGCGTACCTGGTCTGGCTTGGGGCCGGCGCGCTCCGGACGGCCTGGGAGGGGGATCGGGCGTTCCGTGCCGAGGCGGAGGCGGTTGCGCCTTCTGTGGCCGCCTCGGACTCGTTGGCCACTTCCACGCGGGCGCCGTTGACGCGGACCGCCGCCTTCCGCAACGCGCTGGTGGCGAACCTGTTCAACCCGAAGATCGGGGTCTTCTACGCCACGCTCCTGCCGCAGTTCATCCCGCCGGGCTTCCCGGCGCTGGGTGCCTCGCTGATCCTGGCGTCCATCCACGCCGCCGAGGGCATCGTCTGGCTCTCGCTCTACGGCTACCTGCTGGCCCGCTTCGGCGACCATCTCCTGCGGGGCCGCGGCCGCCGGATCCTGGAGTCCGTGAGCGGCACGGTCCTCCTCGCCCTGGGCGGCCGGGTGGCCCTCGAGGTGGTCTCGGGCGAGTAGCCCCCGTTCCGCGCTCCGTCGTCTGCGGTCCGCGGTCTGCCGTCGCCCGGTGTTATCCGGGTTGCGCGGTGCTTGCCAGGCGGTCCGCGGTGGCGAGGGCATCGGCAGCGGCCGGGCCGTAGGTGTCGTCCGGGAGCGGACGGCGCCAGTGGGTCGCCGCGGCGCCCGCGGCCTTGCCCGCCTCCACGGCCGCGGCCAGGTCGCCGGCCTGGGTCCTGGAGCTGCCGGTGCGGACCCATTCGGCGAGGAACGCGGCCACGAACGCGTCGCCGCAGCCCACGGTGGTGCCCTCAACGGGGATGGCGGTGACGCTGAAGAAGCGGTCGCCCGCGCCACCGTTCGCCTTGTCGCGGCCGTCGAAGACCTGGACGCCGCGGGATCCCAGGGTGACCACCACGAGCCGGCCCAGCCGGTGCGTCACGCCGCGGAGGCCTGCCAGGACCTCGTCATCGAGCGCCCCGGGCCAGCCCACGAAGCCCACGTCCACCGCGGTCATCGACTGTGCGAACCGCTCCACGGTGTAGTGGCGGAAGCCAAGGAAGTCCGCGGAGACGGTCAGGTGGCCCAGCGCATCGGCCGCGGCCAGCCGTTCCAGCTCGCGGATCGCGCCCTCAACGAGTACCAGGTGGAGGTGCCGTCCCTTCGCGATCGCCGCCGCCTCGTCCTCGGTGGAGCGGTAGTCCGCCCAGACGCCCTCCACGAAGTTGTCCATGTGGGGCTGCAGGTCCGGCTGGATGACGATGTCGATGGACGCCGACGGGCCACGGCCAACCAGGCTCCCGGGCAGGTGGGGGATGGCGTGGCGGGCCAGGAACGCCTGGAAGACGTCCGGGCGGTCGTCGCCCACGCGGGTCAGGAGGCCCCAGCGCTGCTCCGCGTTCCGGAGGTGCCAGGCCATGTTGAGCGCGCCGCCGCCGGGAAGGACGAGGTCACGGCCCAGGTAGATGTCCAGGCTTGCAGGACCCAGGAGCAGGTGTGCGGGCGGGTTGGGCGCCTCCGCGTGCTCGGGCCGGCTCACGGGACCGCTCGCCGGGTTGCTCACAGGCCTGCCAGTGGCTCCGGCCGGTCGTCGCCCAGCGCGAGGAACCGGTCGTATCGGACCTCCACCACCTTGGACGTCTGCCAGAAGGCCTCCACGGACAGGTGGCCGCAGCCCTCGGCGTGGTACCACTCGGTCCGGCTGGGGATCGCGGTGATCAGCGCCGGGTCATGGACCGGCACCACCGCGGGGTTGAGGACGTAACCCGGGCTCCGCGGGTCGCGGATCTGGAGGAGGCCGCTGCCGCGGAAGCCGCGCGCCCTTGGGAACTCGTGGACGGTGCCCGTGCCCAGGTCCGTCAGCGGGACGGTCTCGGAAGGCGTCTCCGCCACCTCCGGCCAGTCCGGGTCATCCACCAGCTCCGCGATCACGCGCCGGACGCTGATGTCCTGGTAGTGGTTGGCCTCGGTGTGGGGCTGGCGGTAGGCGTGGTCGAAGACGTTCTCCGGCGCCCAGTCGTAGACGTTGCCGCACGCCTCTACGAGGAAGCGGACCAGCGCCCGATTCGCCCGGAGGTGCACCCGGTACGCGTGCTCGTACTCAAGGATGGCCTCGTCGAAGCTCACGATCCGGCCGCGCACGACGTGGGCGAGGCGCCAGCCATCGGGCCCGAAGCGCTCGTCGAGGACGGCCTCGCGCCGGTGCTTGTCCGTGCCCGCGAACCCGGGCAGGCCAACGGGGATCCACGTCTCGGCGAGGGCATCGGTGGCGGGCTGCGGCAGGGAGGTCCACCAGGAGGGCTGGCTCATGGCGGCATCGTACCCGCCCGCGGGCTCCCGATGGCTCCGGTGCTCGCCCCGCGATCCCGCCCGCACCGCTCCCCGGCGTCTCCGGCGCAGGGCCCGGCGTCCCCGCTCCGCAAGTTGGGGCGAAGGGGCGCCTGCTACGGTGCGGCCCCCGCCTTGGCCTTCGTGTGCATTGGAGCTGGACATGGGCGAGACGCGCCTCCGGCGGGAGGCCCGGCAGCGGGCGGTGGAGCTGCAGCGTGCGACCGGCGTGGCGGTCAGGCGCCTGCGGGAGGACGCAGGGCTGAGCCAGGCTGCGGTCGCCAGGGCGGCCGGGATTGACGCGAGCTACCTACGGATGATCGAAGGAGGGACTCGCGATGCGGGGACCTCGGTGCTTGCGGCCGTGTCCGCCGTGCTCGGCGCGGAGCTGAGCGTGCGGCTGTTTCCCGCCACGGGGCCGGCGATCCACGATCGGACGCAGGCCCCGATGGAGGAGGCGCTGCTGGGCGTGGTCGCCGGGTGCTGGAGGCCAACGCCCGAGGTGCTGGTCACGCGGCCATCCCGCGGGGTGGTGGACCTGGTGCTGGACGACACCCGCGCGGACATCCTGGTTGCCACCGAGATCCAGGGCCAGGTTCGCCGCCTGGAGCAGCAGATCCGATGGCACCGCGAGAAGGAGGAGTCCTTGCCGTCGTCCGCGTTGTGGCGGATGGCGTCCGAGGCTGGGGCCCGCGAGATCACCACCTCGCGGCTGCTGGTGCTGCGCTCCAGCCGGGACCTGCGAGAGCTCGCACGGACGTACGAGGCGACGCTTCGGGCGGTCTACCCGGCCGCCTCCCGGGATGCGGTGGCGGCATTGCGCGGTGAGGCGGCGTGGCCGGGTGCCGCGATCATCTGGGTGCGCGTGGACAGCCACGCCGTCCGGCTCCTGGACGGCCCACCGCCGGGTGTCACCCTCGGCCGCTGAGCCGGCCGCCGCGCACGACCCATCGATCACGACTCTGGGTCCATGAAACCCGGCGCGAGGCGCGCGGGCGGACCGAAACCAGGCCCCTCGTTCGGGGTTCTGGGACTGTGGGTCGCGAGGACCCGGAACGACGGTACCGCGGACGGACCTCGCTCCGGGTTTCATGGACTGAGCGTCCGGCGGGGACTCGCCGGGGCTCACCGCCGGGCCGCATACACTGGCCCGCACGCGACGGCGGGGGCGGGTCGAGCAGGTCGAGCACAGCACGAGCAGCACGAGGACCACGATGGGCAAGCGCGCACGGACGGACGGCATCGGCTTCGCCACCAGGGCGATCCACGCAGGTGAGAAGCCGGATCCCGCGACGCACGCGCACGCCACCCCCATCTACGCCACGGCGACGTTCGCGTTCGACACCGCCGCCGAGAAGGAGGAGGCCGTGGACCGGGCGCTCGCCTGGGAGCCCGGCCAGTACTTCTACAGCCGCACGGCCAACCCCACCA
>CAIYZX010000418.1 GCA_903930745.1 uncultured Chloroflexota bacterium
CGGCGCCATCGCGGGTCCCATGGTCACCTTCGACAAGCGCAGCCTCTACCTGCGGGACATGACCTTCATCGGCTGCACCGCGTGGGACGAGCCGGTCTTCCCGTCGCTCATCGCCGCCATCGAGCAGCACGAGATCCGCCCCCTGATCTCGGCGGTCTACCCGCTGGAGCGCATCGCGGACGCCCAGCAGGACTTCCTGGCCAAGCGCCACGTGGGCAAGCTCGTCCTGGTCCCGCCGGGCGTCTGACGCCCGAACGCCGGGAGGTCAGCCCTCCGGGGGCTCCGCGGTCCGGGAGGAACCGCCGGCCTCGGATGCGCCCGCGGCTTCCGGCGCGCCCGCCACCTCGAGCCCCGCCATCGCGCGCAGGCGGGCGACCCGGTCCGAGGTTGCCGGGTGCGTGTCGAACCAGCCGCGCCCTCCCTCGCCGCCGGCCTTCACCGGGTTCACGATCCAGAGGTGCTGCGTCCCGCGGTTCGCGCCCGCCATGGACGCCCGCGTCCCCTCCAGCTTCTCCAGCGCCTCCACCAGGCCCGCGATGTTCCGCGTCATCCCCACCGCCGTGGCGTCCGCGAGGTACTCCCGGTCGCGGCTCACCGCGGCCTGCACCGCGAGGGCCGCGAATGGCGCGATCAGCTTCAGCAGCCCGCCCACGATCAGCCCCACCACCACCACGACCAGCCAGATGCCGAGGGCGGCCGCCGTGTCCGAGAGGTCGTCGCCGGTCCAGGGGTTCTTCGCCACCTCGATGATCAGGGCGAAGAAGACGTCCGTGAGCACCACCACGGCGCCCACCAGCATCGCGACGAGCACGGCGTGCCGGCTGTCCAGGTTGGCGATGTGCCCCAGCTCGTGCGCGATGACGCCCTGCAGCTCCTCGCGGTCCAGCGTGTCCAGCAGCCCGCGCGTCACCGCGACGGCCGCCTTGTCCGGGCTCCAGCCCACCGACAGCGCGTTCGCCGCCTGCGTCTCGATCACGTAGATCCGGGGCATCGGGATCCCGGCCGCCGTGGCCATCTCGGTGACCACGTTGCGCAGCTGCTGCTCGGCCGGGCCCGCCTCCTTGGCCTTCTCGAGGTCCAGGAGCACGCCGTCGCCGGAGCTCATCGTGAACCAGGTGGCGGCGAGGGTCAGCAGGATGGAGATGACGCTGACGATGAGGCCCAGCGCCAGCGCGGCCTCGAACGCGACGCCCACGGCGGCGCCGATGAGGAAGCCCGTGACGGCCATGATCTCGAACAGCACGAGGACCAGGAGGATGGACGAGCCCTGGTTGGCGGCGATCTGCCCGGTGAACGTGCGGCGGCCGGGCTCGCCGTACCGGGCGCGGACCACCCCGGCGCCCACGAGCGGCGTGATGCACACGAGGGCGAGGCCCGCGGAGGCGACCTCGCGGACGCCGGCGTGGAGTGATCCGGAACCGGCGGGAGCGCCGGACCAGGTCGCGGTGGTGGCACCGAGGACCGCCGCCGCGACCGCGAAGGCCGCCCCAACGAAGAGCAGCGCGTACGGGACCAGCTTGAGCGGACCGGCCCAGGCGGCGAGGCTGCCGAAGCGGGCGAGGACCGGGGTCAGGACGGCGGCGAGGAGCGCGAGCCCGAAGCCGGCGATGGCCAGCGCGCTGATGACGCTCGCGGGAACGGCGACGATGTCCACGGCAGGTCAGCCGGCCCCGAAGATCTTGGCGAGCTCGAAGGCGGCCGTCTCCTCGAGCTGGTCGTACCGGCAGTCCGCGGGCGAGCGGTCGTCACGCCAGCGGCGGAACGTGGTGGCGTGGCGGAACCGGTCACCCTGGAGGTGGTCGTACGCCACCTCCACCACGCGC
>CAIYZX010000419.1 GCA_903930745.1 uncultured Chloroflexota bacterium
CTGCTGGACGCGCTGGCCCCGGTCCTGGCCACGCGACCCCGCGAGGAGCTGGTCGCCCTGCTCCACCGGGATGCCCGGCCGGTCCTCACCGCGATCCCGTCCCTCGCCGTGCTGGCCGCCGGGCTCGCCACGCCTCGGACGTCCGCGCTCTCGGACCCGGAACGCCGCCAGCCTCGCGCGCTGGAGTCCCTCTTCCGCTGGCTTGGCCGCCTGGCTGCGGAGCGTCCCGTGGTGCTGGTCCTGGAGGACCTCCACGTGGCGGACGCCGCCACCCGGGCCTTCGCCACGTTCGTCGCCCGCCTTGCGCGCACGGAGCGGATCGCGCTCGTGCTCACGTACCAGCCGGACCGGCTCACGCGCGAGCACCCGCTTCGCGAGAACCTCGCGGTGATCGAAGCCGGCCTCCGCCCGCCGGTGCGCCTGGTCCTGCCGCCGCTGACGCGGCGCGAGATCGCCGGGCTCATCGAGGGGATCGAGGGCGAGCGGCCGTCCGCGTCCATCGTGGTGCTCGTGGCGGAGCGGTCCGCCGGCGCGCCCCTCGTGGTGGAGGAGCTGGTGGCCGCGCGTCGCGAGCTGCGCAACGCCACGCTCACCGGGACGCTCGCGGACATCGTGGCCGCGCGGCTGGCCCGACGGACGCCGGAGTGCCGCCGCCTGCTCCGCCTGCTCGCCGCCGCCGAGCGGCCGATGACCGAGACCCAGGTCCGGGTCACGTCCGAGGCGTTCGAGGCGGAGATGGCCCCGGGCGCCCGCCTGGCGCCGCGTTCCGCCGCCGGCCCGCGCCGCGGCGCGGGCAGCCTGGACGCCGATCTAGCGGCGGGCCTGGACGAGGCGCTGGAGCACGGGTTCCTGCACCGCGATTCGGACGGCAGGATCGCGTTCCGCCACGAGCTGGTTGCGCGGGCGGTGGTGGCGGACCTGCTCCCCGGGCAGCGAGCGCGGCACCGCGTGGCCCTTGCGCGGGCGTTCGCCACGGAGCCCGCCGTGGCCGCCGCCCACTGGCGCGCCGCGCACCGCCTGGACGAGGCGCGCGCCGCGGCGATCGAGGCGGGCAGGCGCGCACTGGAGCGGGAGGCCCCGGCGGACGCGCTGGGCGACTTCGAGCGCGGCCTGGACATGCCGGCCCCGCCGGTGACACCCGGCGCGGAGGGCGCGGAGGGCGCGGAGGTAGCGGAGGGAGCGGAGGGAGCGGAGGGAGCCGCGGCTGCGCCCGAGAGCTTCGTGACCCTGGCCCGCCTGGCGGCGGAGGCCGCCTATGCCGCGATGCGCCCCACGCGCGCCGTGGCGTACGCGGAGAGCGCGATCGGCTCGCTGGCGTCCGGCGGTGACCGGCTGGAGCGTGCGGTCCTGGAGTCCCACCTGGGCCGCTACCGCCTGGCCGCAGGCGACGTCACGGGCGCCACGGCCGCGCTGCGCCACGCCGCGGAGACGGCACCGCGCGACCCGTCCGTCGCCCGCGCGCGCATCCTCGCGCTGCTGGCACAGGAGCGGATGATCGCGGGCGCGTTCTCGGACGCGGAGGCGGCCGCCGTGGCGGCGCTGGACGTGACCGGCCGGCTGGAGGATGCCGCGGAGCCGGAGGCGATCCACGCGCTCACCACGCTCGCCGTGGTCCGTGGCTGGGGCGAGGACCCGGAGGGCGCCCTGCCGCTCCTTCGCCAGGCCGTGGGCCGGGCGAGGACCGCCGGGCTCGTGGAGGAGTGGTGGCGCGCCGTCGCCAACACCGCGGTGATCCTGGAGCTGCTGGGACGGCCCGGCGAGGCGGTGGACACCACGTTCAGCGCCATGGCGGAGGCGCGGGCGCTGGACCTGGACGCCGTGTACGGCAACCTGCTGGGCGGCAACGTGGCCGGCATCCTCGTGGACGTGGGGCGGTGGGCGGAGGCGCGCGAGCTCTCGCTGCGGGCGCTGGACTGGAGCCCGGCGGGCGTCCCCTTCGTCAACGCGATCCTCAACCTCGTCATCGTGGAGATCGAGTCCGAGGCGGGCGAGGAGGCCGGTCGTCTGCTTGGCCGGATCCTGGTTGAGCTGGAGACCGGCGGCGACCTGCAGTTCGCGATCCCGGCCTACCAGGCCACGGCGTCCTACGCGATGTGGTCCGGCGACCTCGCGGACGCGCGCCGGGCGGCGGAGCGCGGCTGGGCGCGGCTCAAGGGGACGGAGGACTGGGTCCTCGTCGCCCGCATGGCGGCCACCTCGCTGGAGGTGGAGAGCGCGATCGTCGCGGAGGCCCTGGAGAAGCGGCGCATCGGTGACGTGGCGGCATCACGGGAGCGGGCCGGCCGGATCCTCGCCGAGGCGGAGCGCGCCGTTGCGGCGGCCCGCGCGGACGACGGGGCGGGCGCCGCGGAGCCGGATGCGAGCCTTGCCACGGCGCGCGCGTTCCATGCCCGCCTGATGGGCCGGGACGACCCGGCGCGCTGGGGCGATGTCGCGCGGCGCTGGCAGACGATCGGCGACCCGTATCGGGAGGCTCGCGCCCGCTGGCGCCAGGCCGAGGCGATCATGGGCGCCGCGCTCAACGAGCCCGGCAGACCGAGGGATCGGACGGACTCCCGCCTGGTCCGCATGGAGGCCCGGGAGCCCCTGACCACCGCCGTCAGCCTCGCCGTGGGCCTGCGTGCGCGCCCGCTTCTCCGGCGCCTTCGGGAGCTGGCCCAGCGGACGATGATCCCGCTGTCCCCGGACGTGGACGAGCTCCTGGATGCCCCGGCACCCGCCATCGCCGGTGCCCGGGCGCAGGTCTCGCCCGGCCCCATGGCGGAGGCCACGTCCGGCAGTCTCTCGCAACCCGCGGAGACCGCGAAGGGTGCCGGTGCGGCGGACACCTTCGGCCTCTCCAGGCGCGAGCTGGAGGTGCTGGCGCTGATCGCGCAGGGCCGGACGAACCGCGAGATCGGCGACCGGCTGTTCATCAGCCAGAAGACGGTGGGCGTCCACGTGGGCAACATCCTGTTCAAGCTGGGCGTGTCGGGACGCGTGGAGGCGGCGGCGGTGGCGATCCGCCTGGGCCTGGAGGGGACCGGTCCCGCGCGCTCGTGATGCCCTGCGGGTGACACGACTCGCCGAGATTGGGTAGATTCCCAGCCATCCCAACGCGACTTCCACCCGCCTCCGCCCGGTATCCCGAGGTATCCATGCGCCGCACGCTCCTCGTGCTCACCTCCGCCGCAACCGCCCTCCTCCTTGCCGCCTGCTCGGGCGCCGAGGGTCCGGGCTGGACCTACGCCGCCCCCACCGTCGCCCCGGCGGTCACGCCCGCGCCCTCCACGGACGCCACCACGGCGCCGGAGGTCACCCCGGTGCCCGGCGGCGAGACCGGCGACATCGCTGTCGCAGCACTCAACGTGGCGTTCGACAAGGCGGAGCTGACGGCGCCCGCGGACACCAAGTTCACGATCAACTTCGACAACCAGGACGCCGGCATCCCGCACAACGTGGCGATCAAGGACTCGATGGGCATGCTGGTGTTCACCGGCGAGATCTTCAACGGTCCGGCCCAGAAGGCCTATGCCGTGGATCCGCTGGCCGCGGGCGACTACCAGTTCGTCTGCACCGTGCATCCGAATATGATCGGGACCCTCAAGGTCGGGGGCTGATCCCGGACCATCCCCAGGCGCCTTGCGGATGACGGTCATCCGCAAGGCAGACGATCGGCCCCAGGGCCGGAGGCGCAGATGACCCGCGTGGACGAGGTCTGCTACCGGGACGCATACGCGTCGAGGGCGCCTGCGCGCGTGCTGGAGGTCTCCGGGGCCGCAGACGGCCCGGTGCTCGTGGTGCTGGACACGACGCTCTTCTACCCGGGTGGCGGCGGCCAGCCCGCGGACCGCGGCACCATCCTGCGCACCGCCGATGGCCGTTCGTGGGTCGTGCGAGCCGCGAAGCGGTTCGGCGGCGAGATCGCGCACGAGCTCGAGGCGGCGGCCGATGGCGCCCTGCCTGTCGCGGGCGACGCCGTGGAGATGGACCTGGACTGGGCGCGCCGCTACCGCCTGATGCGGACCCACACGGCCCTGCACGCGCTGTGCGGCGTGGTCTGGCGTGACTACGGGGCGCTCGTCACCGGTGGCAACATGGAGCCCGGTGCCGGCCGCATGGACTTCGAGTTCGAGCGGATGTCCGGCGACCTCGTGGGCGAGATCGAGGCCACCGTGAACCGCGAGCTGCAGGTCAGGCGCGACGTGCGTGTGAACGTGCTGCCGCGCGACGAGGCGTTCGCGATCCCGGACCTGATCCGGACGAAGGTCAACCTCCTGCCGGAGGGGATCGAGCAGATCCGGACCATCGAGATCGTGGGCCTGGACCTGCAGGCCGATGGCGGGACGCACGTGAGCAACACCGCCGAGGTGGGCACGATCCGGGTGACCGGGTACGAGTCCAAGGGCAGGATCAACAAGCGCATCCGGCTTGAGCTGGTGGACCCCGAGGGATGAGCGCCGTGGGACCGGCCAAGGTGCGACGGTGACGCGCCTGCATGCGCTCCGGGCGACGGGGCGCGCCCCGGACGAGGACCGGCGCCCGGCGCCCGGCGGCCGCGAGGATGTCGCGCTCGGCGACGCGGCGGACTCCGGCCCGTCCGGAGGAATCCTGGGCCCCGTCTCCCCTGCGACCATCGCCCACGTGCAGCGGACCGCCGGCAACGCCGCCGCGATGAAGCTGGTCCAGCGGCAGAGCGTCGAGGACGAGCAGCGACCATACGGCGCGAAGCCGCCCGCCGGTGGCGCCGGCCTCCCCGCACCCGCCGAGATGCCGGGTGGTGGAGCCGGTGCTGCGGGTGCTGGACCGGACGGGGAGTCCGCGGAGGCTGCACCCGCCCCGGCCGCGGCACCGCCCGGCGGCGCGCCCGCTCATCGGACGCTGCGAGTGGGCACGCGCGGGCCGGACGTGGAGGACCTCCAGAACCGGCTCAACGCCGCCGGTGCCACGCCCGCGCTTGAGCCCGATGGCATCTTTGGCCGCCTGACCCGCGCGGCCGTGGTTGCCTACCAGTCAGGTCACGATCTCGATCCGGATGGTGTCGTGGGGCCGCTCACGTGGGGCCGCCTGGATCCGGCTGCACCCGGGGGCGGTGGCGGCGAGGGACCCCAGCCGCAGCCGCAGGACCCGCTCGCCGGGATCGTCGTCATCGCGGGGCACAGCGCCTCGGCGGCGGCCATCGCGCGGGCGCGCACCCAGGCCGTGGAGCTCTACGGGAACCTCGCGCCGGCCAACCGCGCGCGCCTTGTCGCAAGCCCGATCACGGTGGACGTGATCCCGCACGACAAGCAGCTCACGGACCTCCCGGAGTACGCGCATCTCAGGGGCACCAACACGTTCGACGGCCGGCTCTGGGACAATGTGCGCGGCATCCAGACGACGATCGCCGGCGCCACGCACGTGGCCGTGGCGGAGGAGGATCTCGTCGCGGTGGCCGGGACCGCGGCCTCCTACGGTCCGGGCTTCCTCGAGGCGCACGAGGGCGGTCACGGGCTCCAGACGTCCGGCCTGACGCCGACACAGGTGGCGACACTCGCCACGATCTACGCGGCGCGGGTGGCGAGCACGGGACCCATCACCCAGGCGACGCCCGCCGGGGCGGCCACGGCCAAGTGGCTCAGTCCCGCCTGGTACTCCGCCGCGAACAAGGAGGAGTACTTCGCCAACTCGGTGGCGGCGTACCACTCGCATCCGTACACCAGCGGCGCCGGTGACCAGGCGATGTACACGCGGGCCTGGCTGCAGGCCAACGACGCGCCCATGTTCCGGCTGCTCCAGGCCATCTACCAGCAGCAGGGAGCCACGCCATGACGGACGCCGGAGGGTCTCCCGCCCGCCACATCCGTCTCTGGCGGGAGGGCCGCCTCGCGCTTGAGCTCGTCGAACGTCCGGGTCCGCTCGTCAGCACCTCGGCCCCGCCGCCGCTGCCGGGCCAG
>CAIYZX010000420.1 GCA_903930745.1 uncultured Chloroflexota bacterium
ACGGCGGTCTTGATGCGGGCCATGCCCGCGGCGTTGTCCTCGATGGCCGAGGTGACCTTGACGAGGGCCGCGGCGGCGCGCTCGTTGGCGGGCTTGAGGTCCGCAGAGGCGCGGTCCGACGCGGTGAGCGCGGTCTGCATGCGGTTGACCGCGTCAAGCGACCGGCCAACGGAAGCGGACGTCTCGGCCGCCCCATGCTCCACCGAGGCGATGACCGAGGCCAGCTCGCGGACCGCTCCGTCCGTGTCGCTTGCGGCCCGCGCCTGCTCGGAGGCACCGGACGCCACCTGGTTGATTGTGGTGGCCACCTGTTGCGTGGCGGTGCCGGACTGCGTGGCGGCTGCGTTGAGCTGCTCGGACGTCTGGGTCACGGCGATCGCCGCCTCCTGGACGTCATTGATGGTGCCGGTCAGACTGTTGCGAGCCTCGTTGTACGCATCGATGGCGGCAACAACGCGCTCGAGGAGCTTGTTGGTGTACTCGGCGGTCTTGCCGATCTCGTCACTCGCGTAGTGCTCGATGCGCGGCGTGACGGGCGTGATCGCGTACGTCAGGTCGTTGTCACGCAGGCGCTCCATGCCTTCGGCGAGCCAGGTGGCGCACTTGTCGGCGATGGATCCCAGCGTCTGCTGCACCGCCTTGACGCCACGGAGCGCCCACCAGCCGATGACCCAGGAGAAGATGGAGCCGTTGATGATCGCGGCGACCACCGCCACGATCGCCCAGAAGATGGCCGTCTGGAAGACCGAGGTGATGCTCTCGTCTGCGGTCCGCGCCGACTGAACGCGGCTGTCGAACAGGTCGTCGAACGTGCTGTCGACGGAGGCCTCGAAGGCGTCCATCGAGGCGGCCATGACCGCCCTGGCTGCCTCGACATCGCCGTCGGCGAGCTTCGCAAGAAGCTGCGTCCTGCCCGCACGGTAGCCGTCGAGCGCCGTCTGCAGGTTGGTCATGAGCGCGAGGTCCGCCGGCTCCTCGAGCACGGTGGCCACCGAGGCAAGGCGCGTGTCGATGTCCCTATCGGTCACGCCCACCGTCGCCATCAGGGACGACCGCTCCGATGCGCCGATGGAAACGAGGCAGGCGTCCACCGCCGCGCGATCTGTCATGAACGCCGCATGTGCGCGGGCAAGCTCTTCCATGGGAGCCACGGAGCTCGTGACCATCAGATCCGCGCGCTCGTGCACGAGGTTGACCGTGAACAGCCAGCCGAGACCTGTGGCAACGGTGAACCAGATCAGCGTCGCGGAAAGGACGAGAAGCTTCTTCCGCAGACTGAGGCTGTCGAGCCTCTGGCCGAGGGACATGCCGAGTGACCTCGTGTGGTGCCGGCAGGGTGGGCGACCGCAGGCGGCGCGATGGTGACGAGCGGTACGGGAGCACCAGCAGGTGCCGCACGTTCCGCGTAGGGGAATCCTCACCCGGATCGTGTTGATCTAACACACCCCGAGCGGGGGATCCGGACGTGCCATGTGATCGGGCACGCGAAAGGGGGCGCGACGTCGGCCTCGTCACGCCCCCTCGTGTGGTGTGCCGGGGAGCCCGGTCCCCGGAGGTGCGCCCTCCCCCGGCCGGCCGTGGCGGACGGCCGGGGTGGTGCGGGTGCCTGGAGTCCCGG
>CAIYZX010000421.1 GCA_903930745.1 uncultured Chloroflexota bacterium
GCTGCTGCAGAGGCGAACGACGGCACGTGGCGTCCGGCCCTGCAGGGCGGCACTCCGGGGCCGCTTGCCGTATGGGACGAGAGGCGAGGTGCGAGCAGGCGAGGCAAGGGCAGGGGGCAGCGCGAAGCAGCCCAGGCCGTCTCGCGTGGGTGGGTACTTCTACCTCGAGTGCCGGCGGCTCCTCCGCTCCTTGGCCACCACGAGGCACCTGCACGCCGCCAAGTGCGGACCCTGGGAGCCCGTGGTCCAGAGCGCGGTCCGGCCGCGAGCGGGGTCGCGGGCGATGGGCACCAACCCGCCTCGGGAACCGGCTAGCGGGCGCCGCCGGAGGCGAACAGCCGATCAATCTCCTCGCCTGACAGGCCGGCACCAGACAGCACCTGCCTCGTGTGCTGGCCGAGCGTTGGTGTCGCTCCGCTGACGTGGACGGGCGTGCGCTCCAGGTGGAGGGCAGAGCCCAGCGTGCGAACCTCACCTGCCGTGGCGTGGTGGGACCGCACGATGACTCCCGAGCGCTCCAGGCTCTCATCCACGATCACGTCCTCCACGGTTCGGACCGGCCCGGCCGGCACGCCCGCGGCACCGAGGCGAGCGATCCACTCCTCCGCGGGACGCGTAGCGAACGCGGCCTCCAGCGTGGGCATGAGGGCGGCCTTGTTCTCAACACGCTGGGCATTCGTGCCAAATTGCGCGTCCTCCGCCAGGTCCGGCCGCTCGAGAGCGGCGCACAGCGCAGCCCAGTTCCGGGCCGTGGCCACGGTCAGGACCAGCCATCGGCCGTCGGACCCCTGGAAGGCACCGTTGGGCACCGTGTCGTCCCACGCCGGCAGCTCGATCCGATCCACGGCGCTGACCATGCGGTAGCCCTGTGCCGCCACGAGCGCCTCGTAGAGCGAGATCTCCACGCGCTGGCCACGGCCCCCATCCCGCGTCCTGGCGAGCAGTGCAGCAAGGATCCCCTGGGTGGCGAGCGATGCCGCATACGTGTCCGCGAGGGCGACGCAGACCCACTCCGGGCGGATCCCGTGGCCCTGCTTCTCCATGAGTCCGCCCATAGCCTGCAGGACGGGGTCCACGGCGGGGCGGTCCGCATACGGCGAGTCAGGTCCAAACCCCGAGATGGAGCAGTAGACCAGGCCAGGATTGGCGGCCGAGAGCTCCGCGAAGCCAATCCCCAGGCGGTCCGCCACGCCCGGCCGGAAGTTCTCCACCACGACGTCCGCCTCGGCTGCCAGGCGATGGGCCACCACCACGGCCTCCGGCTGCTTGAGGTCCAGAACGATCCCCTGCTTGCCTCGATTGATCGCCAGGAAGTTCATGCCTTCGCCGGCCAGGAATGGCGGACCGAAGTACCGCGCCTCGTCACCCGTGGGCGGCTCCACCTTGATCACAGAGGCGCCAAGGTCGCCGAGCATCATGGTGGCGTACGGACCCGCAAAGACCCGCGAGAAGTCCAGGACCCGGATCCCCTGCAGGGGCGGGGCAGCCGTCATCGCTCCATCCTCCGCTTGGCGGCGTCAACGACGCCACGATAGGCCAGGACCGACGAGGCGTCCCGGTCAAGCATCTGTTCCGGGTGCCATAGGATCCCCAGCACGAACGAGGCCGCGGGGTCCTCCACGGACTCCACCAGCCCGTCGGACGACCGGCCGCCCACGTGCAGCCCAGCCCCGACGCGGTCCACGGCCTGGTGGTGGATGCAGACCACATCCACCCCGTTTCCGCCGTAGACCGTGGCGGCAAGAGAGCCCTCCTCCAGGGTCACGCGGGTCACCTCGGCGCGAATGCCGGGGATGTCCGCCAGCGCCGCGGCCAAGTGGGGCCGGTGCTGGTCCAGGGAGCCGCCGTAGGCCACGTTCAGCATCTGGAAGCCCCGGCAGATGCCCAGGACCGGAAGGTCAATGGCGCGCGCTGCGTGGACCAGCGCGAGCTCGAACCGGTCCCGGGCGGCATCGGTCTTCTGCGTCCGCTCGTCCCGCGGTGCGCCATACACCGCCGGATCGATGTCCGTCCCCCCGGAGAGGACCAGGCCGTCCAGGTGCGCCACGGCCTCTGCCGCGAGCGCGTCCTCCTGGCCGTCGATCGCCGTGAGCACCAGCGGCAGCCCACCCGCCGCGGCAACCGCACGAGCGTACCCGCGCCCCACGTAGTAGGACGGGAGATGGCCCTCCGCGATGGGCACATCGGCAGACCCGGAGGTGATGCCGATGACCGGGCGGGTGGCGGATGGACGGCGCACGCGACTAGAGCTCCGGGATGAAGCTGTGGATGAAGGGGTAGCCCACCGGGACCGGCTCCACGTCCAGCAGCGTGGCGCAACCCGGGCAGTAGAACTCGCGGAGGATCTGCCAGTCCGGGTCCGCGGCGTGCGAGCCCACGTAGATCTCGCCGTCCCGGGGATTCCGCTCGTAGACCAGCGCCTCCTCCTTCCAGTTCGCGCGGTAGTCGCCAAACTCCGCACCGCAGTCGCAGCGGGTGACCCGCTCCCCGCTGGCAGTCTCCACCACGAACAGGTGCTCCTGGATCACGGCAAGCACCGGCTCGGTCCAGCCAAGCCGTCGCTGCCAGAGCGCCAGCACCTGGTCTCGACGACCAAGGTCCTTGTCCGACTGGAGGGTGTAGACCTGGTCGAGCGGCAGCTTCCGGTCAAGCAGGTCCGTGATCATGTCGTCGGCGTAGTTGGCCATCGCCTAGACCTCGTAGTCTGCAGGGAGGTTCCAGAAGGAACGGAACTCGGTCGCGAACTTCCGCGAGATGCGGATCACGTCCCTGTACATGGCCTGGACCGGCTTCGGGAAGTCCTTGGCCAGCACGCGCTCGCGCGCCGTGGCCTTGTACTCGCGGGCCGGCACGCCACGCTCCAGGCGCCGGCGGCGCATGGCGGACCGCAGCTCCTTCGTCGCGGCAGCATCCACGGAGCCATCCGGGCCGAGCCGGACGCCATAGATCCGCTCGGCGGTCTCCGCACTGGTCAGCGCGTTGGCGAC
>CAIYZX010000422.1 GCA_903930745.1 uncultured Chloroflexota bacterium
GCTCGTCGTGGAGGGTGGCCCAGGTGGCGCCGTCGAGGCGGGCGGACGCGAGCGCGTCAGGGGAGAGGTCCGGCATGGGGCCATGATGCCCGAGCCAGAGCGCCGCGTCGCGCGTTCGATCGGTCAGGCCTCGTCGAAGAGGGCCTGGAGCGCCGCCGGGTCCGTGATGCCCGCCGCCAGCGCGAGGCGGAGCAGGATCCGGGCCTTCCAGGGGCGGAGGTCGCCGGCGGCCACGAAGCCTCGGGCCGCGAGCGAGGGGACGGGCGGGACACGGCCCGCGGGGACCCGCGACGCCTGGACGATGGCCACGCCGTGCTGGGCCGCGCGCTCCAGCGCCTCCACCTCGAGCGGGGTTGGATAGCCCGCGCCGGTTCCGGCGGAGACGATGCCCCGGGCGCCCGCGGCGACGGCGGCGTCGATGAGGGCTCCATCGGCCCCCTGGTAGGTCACCAGGACGTCCACGCGCGGCAGGGCGCGCAGGTCAACAACGGCGAAGCGGCCCGGGGTCTGCCAGCCGCGCCCGGGGATGTGGGCCAGGACCACCGCGCCGTCGCCGTCCACCCAGCCCAGGGGTCCCGCCGCGCCGTCCGCGAAGGCCGAGGTCCGCAGGGTGTTTGACTTGGTCACGTCGCGCGCGCCGTGGATCGTGTCGTCCAGGAGAACGAGGACGCCCTGGCGCTCCACGTGCGGGGATGCGGCGAGGCGCACGGCGCTCACGAGGTTCAGCGGCCCGTCCGCGCCCAGGGCGGAGGCGGGGCGCATGGCGCCGGTGAGGACCACGGGCGCCGTGGTGTCCAGGACGAGGTGGAGGAGCCAGGCGGTCTCTTCGAGCGTGTTGGTGCCGTGCGTGATCACCACGCCATCGGCCGCGTCGGCCGCGTCGGCCGTTCCCGCCGTCCCCGTGGTTCCGCCCAGCAGGCCGCGCACGAGGTCCGCGAGATCCGCGAGGTCAACGTCCGTCATCGCGTGGGCGCGGAGCCGCCGGAACGGGACTTCCACGGCATCGGCGACCTGCGCAAGCTCCGGCGCCACGGACGCCACCAGCGCGCCCGGCTCCAGGCGGTTCCCGGTCTCGAGATACGCAGCGAGGTCCAGCCGGTCCGCGCCCAGCGAATCGATCGTCCCGCCCGTGGTGACGACGGCGACGCGCCGCCGCCGGGTCCCGCCAAGGTCCGGGGGCAGGTCAGCCCTCACGCGTCCGGCGCCTGCGCCCGTGCCAGCGCCTCGGCCCGGAAGGCTGCGGCGGCATCGGGGTCCCAGTGCGGGGCGTTCGCGGGCGGCGTCCACCCGGCCACCTTGCCGATGAGCCGGCGGATCCGCAGTCCCTCGAGCGGCCCCAGGGCGTACATCGGCATCGGCTGCAGCCAGACGGCGGAGCCCAGGGAGTAGGCGTCGGCGCCGGCCCAGGCATATTCGCGGCAGTCGTCGAAGGAGCGGATCCCGCCGTTCGCGATGATCGGCAGCTTGAAGCCCGCGTCGCGCAGCTCCGAGACCACCCGCAGGCCGATGGGCTTGATCGCCCGCCCGCTGATCGCGCCGTAGCGGTTCTTGAGGTACGGCTCGCCGGTGTCGGGGTCCAGGCGCAGGCCCTTGACCGTGTTGATCGCGGTGATCGCCGCCGCCCCGTGGCGCTGGGCCAGGCCCGCCTGCCACTTGTAGTCCTCGTCCGGGCTGATCTTGAGGATGATCGGGTGGCGCGAGTGCTTGACCGCGCGGCGCAGGGCCTCGTCCAGGATCGTGTTGAACGGGAAGTTCACGTTGTGGCACGACGCGTTGAGCTCCACCGCCGCGATCTCGCCGGGCTTCGCGCGCTCGTTCACGATCTCGATGAGCTGCTCCACCTCGTCCGGGCTGAACCCGCCCACGCTGACGATGCGGTTGAGGTGCGCGGTGCGCTCGAAGTACTCGTCGAAGTAGCGTTGAATGCCGATGTTGGACCAGCCGAAGGCGTTGAGCCAGCCCGCGTCCACCTTGTGGAGCGCCCGCCCGTAGAGGCGGAGCATGGCCGGGAACTCGCGCAGGCTCCAGTCCTCCTGGAGCGTGAAGTGGCCCGCCCGGGGCTCCAGGCTGAGGGTCCGCGTGGTGACCGCGCCGAATCGCTCCAGCGGCACCCACTGGGCGATGGGCGAGAGGCC
>CAIYZX010000423.1 GCA_903930745.1 uncultured Chloroflexota bacterium
CCGCCCTCCACCTCCACCACCGGGATCCGGAGGCTCGTGGCGTGGAGGACCAGCTTCTCGAGCGCATGGCGGCGCTGCGGAACGACGAGCAGGCGCTTGGCCTCGCGGCGGGCGACGAACGCCTCCTCCACGGGACGGCGGCCGGCGACGATCTCCTCGTCCTCGGCGATCGTGAGCAGCGGGTCAACGGGGCCCATGGGGCGGGCCGGGTATCGCTGTGGGGGCCGGTTGCCCGGGCGGTCGCCTCGCCACGGAGCTCCGCGGCTGGGGCCGCCGCCGAACCGGTCGAACCGGTCATTCGGGCGGGGTCCGCGCGGGGCGGGACGGGGCTCCCAGCTGCGTGCGGGCGGCTGCTCGCCTTCGAACGCCGGCTCCTGTGCGGGCACGCGGTCCGACGCAGGGCGCACGTCCTGCTGCTCGAAGCGCTCGAACGCGGCCTCCTCGTCGTCCTGGCGCGGCGGCTCGTTGTCCCACGGGCGCGGCGCGGGCGCGGGTGCCGGACGCGGGTCCGGGCGCGGGCCGGCAGGCCGCGGGCGATCGAAGCGCGGGCGGTCGAACTGGGGGCGGTCGAGCTGGGGGCGGTCGAACCGGGGGCTCGGGCCACCCGGTGCCGGGCTATCCCACGGACGGGGCGCCGGGCGATCGTCGCGCTGGCCGAACGGGCGCGGACCCTGGGGGCGCGGGTCATCCTGGTTGTCCCAGGGCCGCGGAACCGGGCGGTCATCGCGTCGCTCGAAGGAGCGGGGACCCTGCGGACGCTGGTCGCCGCGGTCCTCCCACGGGCGCGGAGCCGGGCGGTCGTCGCGAGCGCCAAACGGTCGCGGGGCGGGCCGGTCGTCGCGCTGGCCGTACGGGCGAGGCCCCTGCGGGCGCTCGTCGCCACGGTCCTCCCAGGGGCGCGGCGCAGGCCGGCGGTCACCGGGACCCTGCGGTCCACGCGGTCCGTCGCGGTCATCGCGCCGGAAACCGGAGCCGCCCTCGCCACCGGGACGCGGGCCACCGGGGCGCGGGCCACCGGGACGCGGGCCACCATGGCGAGGCCCGTCCTGGCGGGGGCCGTCGCCGCGGGGTCCATCGAAGCCCTGGCCGCCCGGGCGCGGACCACCAGGGCCGAAGGGGCGTCCACCGGGGCCGCCGGGCCTGCGGAACCCGCCGGGGCCACCGGGGCCGCCGGGCCTGCCGGGACGTCGATCGAAGCCACCCCGGTCGCGGGGCTGCGGCCGGTCACCCACTTGCGGCCACCGTCCGGCGCCAGCGCTGGCCGTCACGCGTGTCCTCGACGGCGATGCCCCGGGCGGCCAGCTCGTCGCGCAGACGATCCGACTCTGCCCACTGGCGGTTGGCACGAGCGGTCACGCGGGCCTCCAGGAGTGCGGCGAGCTCCGGGGAGAGGCCCGGGTCCTGCGGTGCGGCGATGCCAAGGACGGCGTCCAGCTCGCGGACCAGCGCCGTGGCACGGGCTGCGTCGGCGGTGGAGAGCGCCCGCGCGTCGAGGCGGCGGTTGAGCTCGCGCACACCCTCGAAGAGCGCGCCCAGGGCGGCCGAGATGTTCAGGTCGTCGTC
The DNA here is from genome assembly GCA_903930745.1 of uncultured Chloroflexota bacterium. Lineage (GTDB taxonomy): Bacteria > Chloroflexota > Limnocylindria > Limnocylindrales > CSP1-4 > CAIXZV01. The sequence goes on from CAIYZX010000423.1 coordinate 1,564, forward strand.
CAGGCCCTCGATGAACCCGGCGCGGACGCCGTCCAGCAGCTCGCCCAGCGTGGGATCGTCGGCGCGATCCTCGCTGTAGGCGGCGAGGGCGGCCAGCAGCGCGTCCATGCGCTCCACCGCGGCGGCGGCGGCCGGCAGTGAGTCATCGGAGTAGTTGAGCGGCGCGCGGTAGTGCACCGTGGTCAGCGCGTACCGCAGGGCGCGCGGCGAGATGCCGGCGTCCAGCAGGTCCGTGACCTTCGCGATGTTGCCGATGGACTTGGCCATCTTCTCGCCGCCCATGCGCAGGTGCGCGCAGTGCATCCAGGTGCGCACGAAGGGCTCGCCGGTGGCGGCCTCGGACTGGGCGATCTCGTCCTCGTGGTGCGGGAACACGAGGTCCACGCCGCCCGTGTGGATGTCGAAGGAGTGGCCCAGGTGCTTCATGCTCATCGCGGAGCACTCGATGTGCCAGCCCGGCCGCCCGGAGCCGATGGCGGTGTCCCAGGACGGCTCGCCCGGCTTCGTCCCCTTCCAGAGCGCGAAGTCGCGGACGTCGTCCTTGCCGTACTCGTCCGACTCCACGCGCTCGCCCACGCGCATGGCCTCGGGATCCAGGCGGGCGAGCCGCCCGTACGCCGGCCACGAGGCGATCCGGAAGAAGACGGACCCGTCATCCGTGGTGTAGGCGTGCCCGCGGGCCAGCATGGTGGACACGAGGTCCACGATCTCCGGGATGTGCTCCGTGGCGCGGGGCAGGACGTCCGGGCGGGTCATGCCGAGGGACGCGGCATCCGCGAGGAAGCGCTCGGCGTACCGGTCCGCGAGCTCCGTGGTGCTGATCCCCTGCGCGGCCGCGCCGCGGATGATCTTGTCGTCGATGTCCGTCAGGTTCATCACCCACGTCACGCGAAGACCGCGGTAGCGCAGGTAGCGGACGAGCAGGTCCGCGAAGAGGAACGAGCGGAAGTTGCCGATGTGCGCCGGGCCATAGACCGTGGGGCCACAGCTGTAGATGCGGACGTGCCCGGGCTCGATGGGCTCGAGCGGGCGGGTCTCGCCGGAAAGGGTGTCCTGCAGCCTGATCGTCACTTGGAGCTCCGGAGCGTCGCGACCGCCCTCGCGGAGATGGAGCGCCCCGCGCCCTCGTCTCCGGCCAGGTTCCCGGTCGATGCCTTCACGTTCACAGCGCTCGCATCGAGGCCCAGGAGGCCGGCGATGGCGGAGCGCATCAGGTCCAGGCGCGCACCCAGCCTGGGGCGTGCGCCGATCACCACGATGTCCACCGTGGCGGGGGCGAGATCGCGGGCGGCAAGGCGGGCGACCACCTCGAGCACGAGATCCGTGCTGGCGATCCCGCGCGGGGTGCGGGAGTCCGCCGGAAACAGGCGACCGAGATCGCCGAGCCCGGCCGCCCCGAGGAGCGCGTCGGCAAGGGCGTGGAGCGCAACGTCCCCGTCCGAGTGGCCGGAGAGGCGGGGTGCGGCAGGAATCTCGATGCCGCCCAGGCGGAGGCCGGTCCCGGGGCCGAACGGGTGGCTGTCATGGCCGAAGCCCACGCGGGTCCCGGTGGGTGCGAGGGCCAGCTCCGCCCGCTGGAGATCGCCCGGGAGCGTCACCTTGAGGTTCCCCGGTTCGCCGCTGATCGCATGGACGGGGATGGTACAGGCTTCGAGCAGCGCGGCCTCGTCGGTGAACTCGGGGGGCTCGCCGGGCGGGAAGGCATCCCATGCCCGGAGCAGGAGATCCCTGCGCGCACCCTGCGGCGTCTGGGCGGCGGCGAGCACGGAGCGGTCCACCGTGCCCAGGATCCGCCCGTCCTCCCCCACCCGCTTGACGGTCTCCGCGACGGCGAGCACCGGCAGGGCCGCACCGTGGGCGATGACCCCGTCGATCACGGCCTCCACGAGCCCCACGGAGACGAGCGGGCGGGCGCCATCGTGCACGAGGATCGGCCGGGTGCGTCCCGCGGGATCCAGGGCGTGGATCTCCTGGACGCCTGCCGCCACCGACTGCTGCCGCGTCACCCCGCCCGCGACCACCGCCGTGACGCGCTCCGGCAGCCAGTCGGCCGTGCGCCACTCGTCCACGCGGTCCGCGGAGGTCACGAGGACCACGGCGCCAATGCGGGGCGATGCGGCCACGGCGTCCAGGGTCCAGGCGATCAGCGGCCGTCCGGCGATGGGCGCGAGGAGCTTGTCCACGCCGCCCATGCGGCGCGAGGATCCCGCGGCCACCACGACCACGTCGGCCTCGGCCGTCCCCGGCCTCGCGTCTCCGCCGGGCGTGCCGTCCTCGCCCGCCACCTAGTCCAGCCGCGGCTGGGCGAAGATCATGCGGCCGGCGACCGTCTGGAGGACGCGTGTCACGGTCACGTCCAGGTCCCGGTCCAGGAGGCGCGCGCCGCCCTCCACCACCACCATGGTCCCATCGTCAAGGAAGCCGACGCCCTGGCCCGCCTCCTTGCCCTCCTGGATCACCTTCACGTGGAGCTCCTCGCCCGGCAGGACCGCGGGCTTCACGGCGTTCGCGAGCGAGTTGATGTTCATCACCCGGACGCCCTGGAGCTCGGCGACGCGGTTGAGGTTGAAGTCGTTGGTGAGGATCAGGCGCGCACGGCGCTTCGCCAGCTCCACCAGCTTGGCGTCCACCTCGTCCACGCCGGGCGCCTCGTCCGAGACGACCTCCACGGGCGTCTTGCCCTCGCGCTGCATGCGCGACAGGATCTCCAGGCCCCGGCGGCCACGATTGCGGCGCAGCGTGTCCGAGGAGTCCGCCACGTGCTGCAGCTCCTCCAGGACGAAGCGGGGCACCACCAGCGTGCCGAACACGAACCCGGACTCGACGATCTCCGCGATCCGGCCGTCGATGAGCACGCTGGTGTCCACGACGATCCGCGGCTCGCCCTCGTTCGCCGCCTGGTCCTTGCCGGGACGCCGGACGAGGCCGGACGCCTCCGCGGCCGCGATCAGATCGAACCGCTTCGCCACGGTGAGGCCCATCATCCCGAGGCCAAGGAAGAGCGAGATGCCCAGCGGCAGCCAGGTGCCGAGCGGGCCCTCGATCTGGGCGAGCGGCAGCGACAGCAGCACGCCAAGCACCAGGCCCACGAACAGGCCGAGGATCGCGGCCACGAACTCCGCCGTGGAGAGGGTCTGGACGCCGCGGACCAGCCAGCCGGCGGGGATGACGGTGAGATACGGCAGCACCGCGAAGCCAACCACGGTCCAGGCGAAGACCCAGGCCGCGAGCAGGAAGACGCCGTAGGCGGCATCGGCAAACAGGCCATCGCCGGTTGCGGCGATGCCCATCCCGATGAACGCGCCGAGGGCGGCGCCAAGGACCCGGATGGTCCGAATCAAGCGAGTGCCTCGTGAGCGAGTGGTGCGGCCGGGGCGCTTCCGCGCCGCTGCGGAGGCTGCAGCCTAGCACGCAGCGGCGCAGGTCCGTCAGTCGCGGGTCCCTGGCGCGACGGAGCTCGAGGGGGCGATGCCCGCAGCGGGCTCCGCGAGCGCGACACGGACCGCATCGCCCAGCGAGCCAACAGTGACGATCTCCATCCCGGCGACCGGCGCCGGCGGGCGGGATGGCGACCTGGGGACGATGGCGCGCGTGAAGCCCAGCCTTGCCGCCTCGCGCAGGCGGCGCTCCAGGCCGGAGACGGCGCGCAGCTCGCCGAGCAGCCCCACCTCGCCGATCGCCACGGTCCCGGGCGCCACGGGCCGGTCACGCAGGGACGAGGCGAGTGCGAGGGCCATCGGCAGGTCCAGGCCCGGCTCGTCCACCTCGAGACCGCCCGCGAGGTTCGCATAGACGTCATGGGAGCCGAGGCCGATGCCGGCCCGCCGCCCCAGGACGGCGACCAGGAGCGTGAGACGGTTGTGGTCCACGCCGGAGGCCGTCCTGCGCGGGGCCGGCGCGGCCGTGGGAGCCAC
>CAIYZX010000424.1 GCA_903930745.1 uncultured Chloroflexota bacterium
CCCAGGCCGTGGCGAACTCCGAGGTGCCGCCGATGGCCTTCTCCACGGACGCGGGCTCCGACGCGCGCATGTCCCAGCCCACGGACCGGAAGAGCCCGATGACGGCACCCGTGTCCGGCGTCACGTCCAGCCGGATGGCGATCCTGTCCCGCGTCCCGTCCACGCGCACGAGGCGGCGCTGGAGCTCCCACAGGTGGTCAAACGAGTGGCCCTGGAGCCGGCGCAGCACCTTCGCCATGGTCCACGTCTCGCCATACCGGTCCGCGGCCGCCGCCCCGTCATCCGTGCGCGCCAGCGCGGCCAGCCGCTCCGCGGACCACGCACGCGTCCCGGCGAGCAGCTCCGGCACGGTGACGCCGTCCATCGGTCCGTCGTAGCGCCCGGCGCCGGCGAGGCGTCCGGTCATCCAGACCTCGGCGCCCGCCAGGTGGCGCGCCACCTCCTCCGCGGAACGCTCGCCGCGCGCGGGATCGCAGGGCAGCGACCGGCCGCTCCGCGCCTCCCACGCGCCGATGGCCTCCAGGGTGGCCACGACGTCCGCACGGGACCAGGAGAGCCGCCGCAGCGCCGTCTGCGCCTCCTCCACGGAGACCGCCCGCAGGTCCGAGGGAAGCGTGGCCATCGCCTGGTGGCCGTCAGCCGTGATCACGGTGGGCACCTCGCCAGCGGCCGCGGCCTTCGCGATGCGCGGGATGGCCACCTCGTCCCCGTGCGCCTCCAGCCACTCGCGCACGCGGCCCGTGACCGTCAGCGCGTCCGAGAGGACCCGCTCCCGCGTCTCCGCCACGGCGAGCGCACCCGGCACGCCCTCCACCCAGCCCGCGATCCGGCCATCCCAGCCGGGCTCCAGCCAGACGCGCAGGGGCGCGAACGCGTCGCGCGCCGGGAGCGGGCCGTGCCCAACCTCCGCCTCGAGGTCCGGCCCAAGGTCACGCGGCATGGACGCCCGCCCTCCTAGTAGCCGCGGGCGCGGCGGTTGGGCCGCTGGCCCGTGCGCTTGCGCACGTTCGGGGTGACCGAGACATCCCACGTGGGCCGGTCCAGCCACCGGGCCTGCCAGCCCTGGTCCGTGTCGTCGTGCTCGTCGCGGATCCCGGGGAACAGGTCGTTCGCCACGCCGCCCTCGCCCAGGCCCCAGGCCTCGGACGGCTCCTCGCCCGCCGGCAGGACCGTGACCTCCGTCACCTCCATCACCGGCGCCTCGTGCGCGTGGTCGTGGTCGTGACCGCCGCGCCCTCCCTTGCCGGACGGCCGGTGCGCCGCCGCCCGCTCCTTCGCCGGCAGCTTCGCATCACGGGCCGCGCGTTCGGCCGCCCTGGCCACCGCCACGGACGCATCCTGGTCCAGCACGCGCAGGCGGATCTGCTGGATCTCGTCGCGCAGCGCGGCCGCCCGCTCGAACTCCAGCTCCTTCGCCGCCTGCTTCATCTCGGCCTCCATCCGGGCCACCAGGCGCTCCACCTCCGCCTTGTCGGCCGCCGCAAGGTCCGCGGCCCGCCGCTCGGACGTGTAGACGACCGTGCTCTCCGCCACCGCGCGCAGCCGGTCGTTGATGTCGTGGATGCCCTTGATGATCGTCTGCGGCTCGATGCCGTGCTCGATGTTGTAGCGCTCCTGGATCGCGCGCCGGCGGTTGGTCTCGTCGATGGCCACGCGCATGCTCTCGGTCACGGCATCGGCGTACATCACCACGCGCCCGCCCGTGTTGCGCGCCGCCCGGCCGATCATCTGGATCAGCGACCACGCGCTCCGCAGGAAGCCCTCCTTGTCCGCGTCCAGGATCGCGACAAGCGTCACCTCCGGCAGGTCAAGGCCCTCGCGCAGGAGGTTGATGCCCACCAGCACGTCGTACACGCCCAGGCGAAGGTCCCGCAGGATCGCCACGCGCTCCAGCGTGTCCACCTCGGAATGCAGGTACTGGACCTTGATCCCCAGCTCCTTGAGGTAGTCCGCCAGGTCCTCGGACATCTTCTTGGTCAGCGTGGTGACCAGCGCCCGCTCGCCCGCCTCCACGCGGGCCCGGATCTCCTCGAGCAGGTCGTCGATCTGGTTCGCCGTGGGCCGGACCGTGATGTGCGGATCCACGATGCCCGTGGGGCGGATCAGCTGCTCCACCGTCTGCTGCGCGTGCTGGTGCTCGTACGGGCCCGGCGTGGCGGAGACGTAGATGGCCTGGTTGACGTGGACCTCGAACTCCTCGAAGGTCAGCGGCCGGTTGTCCAGCGCGGACGGGAGGCGGAAGCCGAAGTCGACCAGGATCTCCTTGCGGGTCCGGTCGTTCTTGTACATGCCCACGACCTGGGGGATGGTCATGTGGCTCTCGTCCACCACCAGGAGCCAGTCCGGCGGGAAGTAGTCCAGGAGGGTCCACGGCCGGCTGCCGGGCTCGCGCTGCGAGAGGTGGCGGCTGTAGTTCTCCACGCCGGAGCAGTAGCCCAGCTCGCGCATCATCTCGAGGTCGAAGGTGGTCCGCTGCCGGAGCCGCGCGGCCTCCAGCGCCCTGCCCTGCGCCTCCATCTGGCCGACGCGCTCCTCCATCTCCGCCTCGATGGACTGGAGGGCGAACACGAGCTTGTCCTTCGGCGTCACGAAGTGGGTGGCCGGGAAGACGTTGAGCTCCCTGCGCTCCGCCAGCAGCTCGCCGGTGAGCGGGTCCAGCTCCGTGATCCGCTCCACCTCGTCGCCGAAGAACTCCACCCGGACCACGATCTCCTGGCTGGCCGGGCCGATCTCCAGGGTGTCGCCGCGGACGCGGAACCGGGCACGCGACAGGGCCGCGTCATTGCGCTGGTACTGGAGGTCAACGAGGTGCCGCAGGACGGCGTCACGCCGGTACTGGCCGCCCACCCGAAGGCGCAGGACGGTGGCGCCGTAGTCCACCGGGGCGCCCAGGCCGTAGATGCACGAGACGGACGCCACGATGATGACGTCGCGCCGCTCGAAAAGCGCGTGGGTGGCGGCGTGGCGGAGCCGGTCGATCTCCTCGTTCCGGCTGGAGTCCTTCTCGATGTACGTGTCCGACCGGGGCAGGTACGCCTCCGGCTGGTAGTAGTCGAAGTAGGAGACGAAGTACTCGACGGCGTTGTCCGGGAAGAACTCCCGGAACTCCGCGTAGAGCTGGGCCGCCAGCGTCTTGTTGTGCGCGAGGACCAGCGTGGGCTTGTTCACCCGCTCGATCGTGCGCGCGATCGTGTGGGTCTTGCCGGAGCCGGTGACGCCGAGCAGGGTCTGATGGCGCAGACCGCGGGCGAGGCCGTCCGCCAGGCGTTCGATCGCCTGCGGCTGGTCCCCCGTGGGCTCGAATGGCGCTACCAGGCGGAAGTCGGGCACGGGCGCATCCTAGCACGCAGCCGCCGATACCGAACATGCGTTCTCTGGTGCGGAGTGGCACCATAGCGCCGGTACTGGTACATACAGGTACTACGAGGCAGCCGGCTCGTCCGGCATCGTGTCGGATGGCGCGTGCAGGCACGCGTCTCACGTTCGTGGCGCGGTCAGGCGGCACGGGCGGCGTCGCGAACAAGCTGCCGGAGCGACGCGGTGGCGAACGGCCAGTGCCCGGGGCCTGGCCTCCTGGGAGGACACGCGATGGAGATGGAGTACAAGGACCCGTCCCGCAAGGGACGCTGGATCGTGCTCCTGGGCCTGGTGCTGGCGATCGCCGCCGGTGGCTCGGCCTTCTACCTCATCAGCACAGCGAAGACCGGCGGTGGTGGATCCGCAGCCGTCGCCAAGGGCTATGTCGCCGTCTCGGAGATCAAGGCGGGCACGGCCATCACGGACAAGGACATCGAGCTGCGCTCGGACATCCCGTCGTCCAAGGTCCAGGACCCGCTCCTCGTCACGGACCCCAAGCTCCTGGTCGGCACCAAGCTCGCCATCGACGTGAAGGTTGGCCAGCCCATCCTCTCCACGATGATCGCCACGAACATCCCGGGCGCGAACTTCGCCATCCTGGATCCCACGGAGACGGTCGCGCCGGACTCCGAGGCGTGGCGTGCGGTCTCCATCTCGGTGTCGGACGATCGCGCGGTCGGTGGCGTCCTTGGACCCAAGATGATCGTGGACGTCTTCCTCACGGCCACCGTCATGCCCCCGTACGCGCCGCCCACGCCGTCACCTGACCCGCTGAGCACGGCGACGCCCGCGCCAACCCCCACGCCGCTTGGCTGGTACGTCCCGGAGCGCTCCACCAAGATCACGTACCAGAGGATCCTGATCCTCGCCCGTACCGGCACGTACTACGTGCTCAAGGTGCCGCTTCGCGTCGCCGAGGAGATGGCTCACCTGCAGTCGGACGGCTCCGTGCAGTTCAGCCTGGCCCTCCGGCCCACGCAGGACGAGCGGATCCTGGACGTCTCACTGCTCGGCGAGACCACGAACCGCATCATCGAGCGGTACGGCCTCATCTACCCGGAGCTCTTCCCGCAGCCCAACGGCGAGGAGCGGACGAACCCGCCGATGCCGGAGCTCACCGCCCCGCCGTCGGCCGACGCGTCCGCCGATCCCGCCGCATCATCGGCCCCCAGCGCGTCACCCGCCGGTTGACGCCAGCCCCCGAATCACCGCGCCGCTGACCCGGCGCGCCTCCACCTCGAACGCCCGGACGGGACCTCCCGCCGGGCGTTCCGGTTTCCCGGGGCGGCGCCGGCTATCGGAAGCGGGAGGCCGCGACGGCCGCGGCAAGCGCCTCCACGACCCGCACACGTGTCATCGCCGGGTCGCCAGAGGCGTCCAGCACCAGCGTGGCCGAAGGGCGCAGGCGTTCCGCGAGTCCCGCCTGCGCGGCGATCCGCTGGGCCGCCACGTCCGCCGGCGTGCCACGCCCGGCCAGGCGCTCCAGCTGGGATTGCTCGTCGCAGACCACGAGCCAGACCTCGTCACAGAGCGCGGAGAGACCGCCCTCGATCAGCTTGATCGCCTCGATGGCCACCGCGGGCGCGCCGCCGGCCTCCGCCGCCTCGATGGCCGCCAGGATCCGCGGGCGCGTGGCCGGGTGGACCAGCTGCTCCAGCTCGCGGAGCTTCGCCGGGTCCGCGAACACGACGCGTCCCAGCGCCGCTCGGTCCAGGTTCCCGTCCGCGCCGCGGACGCCACTGCCGAAGTGCCGCAGGACCGCATCGTGGACCGGTGTCCCGGGGGCTGTGACGTCACGGGCGACCCGATCCGCGTCGATGGTGGCCACGCCCAGCTCCGCGAGCCAGCGGCTCACCTGGGACTTGCCGCAGCCGATGGGCCCGGTGATGCCGATGCGCACGGTGCGGGACGCCGCGCGGGCGGCGGCATCTGCGGTCACGGCGCCATCTCCTCCAGCTCCAGCCAGGCGTCCTCTGCGGCGGCGAGCGCCGTCTCCACGTCCGCGAGCTCGCTCGTCACACGGCGCATCTCCACGAAGTTGGCGGCCACGGACGGCATGCCCATGGAGAGCTCCAGCTGCGACTTGCGCAGGCCCAGCCGGGTGAGCTCCGCGTCCAGCGCCTCGCTGCGCTTGCGGTAGGCCTCCTTGGAGAGCTTGGTCTTGGGCTTCGACGGCGCCTTCGCAGGTGCCGAGGCCGTCGTCCCTGCGGCAGCCTTTGCCGCCGCGGCGGGCACGGGCGCGGGCTTGGACCCTCCGGCCACAGGCACCGGGACCCCGGCACCCGGCCGGCCCCGGTGGAGCCGCCGCTGCGCCTCCGCCTGCACGGTCCAGCCGTCGGTCACGGCCTGGCGCCACGCCTTGTAGCCGCCATCGAACGGGACCGCGATCTCGTCGTCCACCACCCAGAGCCGGTCGCAGATCGTCTCCAGCAGCCGCCGGTCATGGGAGACCAGCAGGAGCGTGGCCGGCGACTCCGCGAGGAACGCCTCGATGGCCTCGCGCGCGGCGATGTCCAGGTGGTTCGTGGGCTCGTCGAGGAGCAGCAGGTTGGACGGCATGATGCCGAGGAGG
>CAIYZX010000425.1 GCA_903930745.1 uncultured Chloroflexota bacterium
CCGCCAGCACCAAGCGACCCCCGGTGATCCACCGGGGGTCGTTCGATTCCGCGGGGCGTCAGTCCCCGAGCAGGATCCGGCGCAGGATGCCGATGGGCGGGGCGCCGTGGGCGATGGCCGCCTCGAGATGCGCCCGCTCGTCGAAGCCCGGCGTGGCGGGATAGCCGCCCACCACGCGCGGCGAGGGCACCACGTCCCGCGAGAAGCCGGCGGCCTCCGCGGCGCGCCGGCGCGCCTCGTCCTCGATCGCCCACATCCCGGCGGACCCCAGGAAGTACGTCACCAGCTGCGTGGACGAGAGGCGGGCTCGCTCGTCCTTCGCCTCCGCCTCCGGCCGCTCCTGGAACGCGCCGTCCACCATCAGCGAGACGGCCTCCTCGGACGTCATGCCGCGGGTGTGGATGCGCACGTCCAGGATCGCGTTGACCACGGCGCGCAGGTAGAACTTCCAGTGGACGAGCCAGAGCGCCGGGTCGTCGCCGCCATAGCCGCGGTCCAGCATCACCTGGGTCACGTACACGGCCCACCCCTCGGCGAAGAGCCCGGAGCGGAAGACCCGGCGCGCCAGCGACGAGCCGCGGTTCGCGTAGACCATCTGCAGGTAGTGGCCGGGGACCGCCTCGTGGATGGTGAGCAGGCGGAGCTGGCGCGCGTTCATCTCGCGCATGTAGGACTCCACCGCCGCGTCGTCCCACTCCGCGCGGACCGGCGTGATGGAGAAGAACGTCTTCTGGCCCACGTCCAAGGGGCCGGGCGAGTCCAGCATGGCGCCGCCGAAGGAGCGCAGGAACTCCGGGGTCCAGTCGATGGAGAGCGGCTCCTCCACGAGGCCGATGACATCGCGGTCACGGCAGAACGCCTCGATGCGCTCCAGCTCCTCGCGGCAGTAGGCCACCATCTCGTCTGCGGCCGGGTGGTCCGCGGAGACCGCGGCGAGCACGCCGCGCACCGCCTCGCCGTCATCGGCCGGCTCAGGCTTGCCCGGGCACCACTGCGCCCAGATCGAACGCGCGATGCGGACCATCTCCGCACGGACGGCGGCGTACTCGCGCTCCGCGAGCTCCAGCACCGCGCCGGGCGTGATCGAGGGGTCCGCCATCGTGTGGCGCAGCTTCGCCGCGAACAGCTGCTCGCCCAGCTCCGCGGGGCCGGTTGCGTTCGGGGCCACCACGTCCCGCAGGTGCGCGCCGATCGCCTCGATCGCCGCCGTCGCCCCCGCGGCCGCCTCCCGCAGGCGCGGCAGCACGGCCGCCACCGCCGGGTCCTCGGGCGCCGCCACCTCCGCCGCGGCGACCGCCTCCGCGGCCAGCCCCGCTATCCCCGCGATCCGCTGGCCGGCCACCGTGGCGGGCACCTTCGCCCCCGCGCGTGTGGGATGGGTGTCCATGACCTGCTGCGCCTGGGCGATCAGCAGCGGCACGCCTGCCAGGCGGCCCGCGAGGGACCCGAGCCGCTCCGCCAGCGGCGCGAAATCGCGGGCGAGCAGCGGGTGCAGGCCCGCGCCCAGGATGTAGACCCATGCCATCGCGTCCCAGGCCTCGGACCGCAGCTCCGTCTCGGCGAACCGGGACGATGCGATCTCGCCCAGGACGAGGTCCCGGTCGATCCGCTCGTCCGCGGTGAGCGCCCCGGCATCGAGCGCCGTGAACGCTGCGGCCCAGCGATCCAGCGCCGCGATGCGCGCCAGGCGCCCGGCCTCGGACATGTCGGACCAGCGGCCATCGAAGCGGTGGTCGCC
>CAIYZX010000426.1 GCA_903930745.1 uncultured Chloroflexota bacterium
CGAGATGGGCAGCTGGCGCGAGAGCACGTTGTGGAGCATCTTGCGGCGCTCGCGGAACGCGGCCTGGACCAGGCGCCAGAGCCGGTCCTCGGCTTCGGCGTCCAGGCGGTCGTCGTGGTCGTACGGCTCCAGGACCAGGATGGCGGACTCCACCTTGGGCGCGGGCTCGAAGGCCTCGCGCGGCACCCGGAACGCCACCCGCGCCTTCGCGTGGTACTGGCAGAAGACCGAGAGGTAGCTCATGTCGCCGGGCTTGGCCGCCACCCGCTCCGCCACCTCGCGCTGGACCATGAGGACCAGGCGGCGCGGCCGGGGCGCGCGCCCCAGGAGCCGGTGCAGGATGGGGCTGGTGATGTGGTACGGCAGGTTCGCCACCACGTCGTACGGGCCGGGCACCAGGTTCACGAGGTCCTGGTCAAGGGCATCGCCCTGCACCAGCGTGAGGGTCCCGTCCGCCAGCTCCGTCTCGAAGGTCTCGTTGAGGACCGCCACCAGGTCCCGGTCCAGCTCCACCGCGGTGACGTGCGCGCCTGCGGCGAGCAGGCCGCCCGTGAGGAACCCGAGACCCGGGCCAATCTCCAGCACGCCGCTCCCGGGCGCCGGGTCCGCCTCGGCGAGGATCCCCTCCAGGACGGACACGTCCGCGAGGAAGTTCTGCGAGAGGCTGTGCCGGGCGCGGTGGCCCACCTCGCGGAGACGGCGCGCCACGTAGCGCGGGTCCAGCCGCAGGTCCGCCGCGCGCTTGGGCGCCTCGGGGCTCACCGTGCCACCCTCACGCCGCGCCTGCCGGGCGGGCCAGCGGCAGGGACGGCCGCGCATCCAGGTCCAGGCCCGCGCGGATGCCGGCCTCCATGCGGCGCGCGCCGGCGGCACCGATCATCGCCCCGTTGTCCGTGCACAGCCCCGGCCGCGGGATGATCATCCCGATCCCCCGGGCCGCCGCCTCGCCGCTGATCCGGTCGCGCAGCACCTTGTTCGCCGCCACGCCGCCGCCCAGCACGATGCCGCGGGCGCCGCACGCCTCCGCCGCCCGGATCGTCTTCACCGTCAGCACGTCCACCACCGCGTCCTGGAAGCCCCAGGAGAGCTCGGCGATCGCCTCGTCCGACAGCGTGCCGCCCTCCTTGTCATCGGCCGGCAGGCCCTCGTCCCGGCGTGCCTCCATGACGATCTTGCGCGCGGCGGTCTTGAGGCCGCTGAAGGAGAGGTCGTACGAGTCGCCCAGCCACGCGCGCGGGAACCGGCGGTTGCGCGCCGTCGCCCGGTCCGCGGCCCTGGAGATCGCGGGCCCACCGGGGTAGCCGAGGCCCAGCAGGCGCCCCACCTTGTCGAAGGCCTCGCCCGCCGCGTCGTCCACGGTGGTGCCCAGGAGCCGGTACGTGAGGTGGTCGCGCATCTCCAATAGGAAGGTGTGGCCGCCGCTCACCACGAGCGCCACGAGAGGGAACGGGGGTGCCTCGCGCTCCGCCTCGCCCGGGTCCAGCAGCCAGCCCGCGTACACGTGACCCTCGAGGTGGTTCACCGGGATCAGCGGCCTGTCGTGCGCCCAGGCCAGGGTCTTGGCGAAGTTGATGCCCACGAGCAGCGAGCCCGCGAGGCCGGGGCCGTACGTGACCGCCACGCCGTCCACGTCGCGCATCGTGACGCCCGCCGTGGCGAGCGCCTCGTCCAGCACGGGCACGATCCAGCGCAGGTGCGCCCGCGCCGCCACCTCGGGGACGATGCCCCCGGTGGGCGCGTGCAGCGAGACCTGGCTCGCCACCACGTTCGCGTGGATCCGGCGGCCGTCCTCGACCAGGGCAATGCCGGTCTCGTCGCAGGACGACTCGACGGACAGCAGGAGCGGGCCGCTCACCCCAGGCCTCCGTTGCGCGTGGCCGTGGCGAGCCGCCGCGGTCCGGCGTCCAGCACGGGAGCGGCACCGTCGTCCGGGTCCGGCTCAACCGAGGGCGCGGGTGCCTCCGCGAGCTCCGTGCGCAGGCGCGCGATCCGGTCCAGCATCACCGGCAGCTCCAGGGGCTCGGTGGTCATGATCAGCGCATCCTCACCGTTGTCGCTGTAGTAGCGCGGGCGGATGCCCACCGGGCGGAAGCCGTACTTCTCGTAGAGGCGGCGGGCGGCCAGGTTCGAGAGCCGGACCTCCAGGGTGGCCTCGCGGGCGTGGCGCCTGCGCGCGAGGTCCATCAACGCGAGCAGCAGCTGCTCGCCGATGCGCCGGCGCCGGTACCGCGGGTGGACGGCGAACGTGGTGATGTGCGCCTCGTCCACCATCAGCCAGATGCCGCCGTACGCCACGATGACGCCGCCCATCACGCAGACCAGGTATTGCGCGAGGCGGTTGCCCTCCAGCTCCTGGCGGTAGGCGTGGGTGGGCCACGGGGTGGTGAACGACGCACTCTCGATGGCCTGCACACCGGGGAGATCGTCCACGGTCATCGGCCGGATGGTCATCACGGGCCCGGGGCTCATCGGCGGCCGCCCCCGGTGAGCTCCACGCCGTCGTCCGGCAGGGTGCCGCGAACGCCGCGCGGCAGGGTCACGTACTCCGGGACGAGGCGGGCGAGGTCGTCACCACCGTGGACCAGGCGCGTGGCACCGGCCAGCACGAGGGCGGCGGGCAGGGCGGCGTAGGCGGCCGCGCCACGGGCGACGGCATCGGCGGGTGCGCGGTCCGCGAGGTCCACGGCCACCAGCCGCTCCCCGGGTGCGAGGTCGGGATCCGTGCCGCCCGGGATGATCCGGGGCGCGGCGCCCTCGCGCGTCACCACGCGATCCGAGGGGCCGGCGGGCTGCAGCAGCACCACGGCAGCTCCGTCGAGCTCCGGCTCGAGGTGCGCAGCCGCGATGAGCGCCATGGCGGTGGAGATGCCGGCGATGGGAACCTGGAGCGAGTGGGCCAGGGCCTTGGCGGTGGCGATGCCCACGCGCAAGCCGGTGAACGCGCCCGGGCCCGTGCCCACCACGAGGCCGCCCAGTTGCGCGAGCGCCACGCCGTTGTCCTCGAGCAGGCCGCTGATCCGCGCCAGCAGCTCCTCCCCGTGGCGATAGCCCGCGACCCAGGAGCGGGACTCGGTGACGCGGCCCGTGGCGTCGCCCAGCGCGATGACCGCGCGGGTGGTGGCGGTGTCGATGACGAGGATGGGGCCGCCGGACGTCATGCCCCGGCCTCCAGGTACCGCAGGTACGCCGGGTCCGCGGTGCGCAGCGTGATCGCCCGCGGCTCGTCCGCCGTGCCGTCGATGACCACGTCCAGGCGCGCCACCGGCAGGGCCTCGCCCAGGCGCTCCGCCCACTCCACGAGGGCCACACCCTCGAGCTGGCGCTCGTCGATGAGCCCGCCCGCGAGCGCATCGGCCGCGTCGTCCAGGCGATAGAGATCCAGGTGGAACATGGGGATCCGGCCCGCGTACTCCGTCATGAGCACGAACGTGGGAGAGCTCACGATGTCCGTGATGCCCAGGCCCTGCGCGAAGCCCTTGGCGAGCTGCGTCTTGCCGGCGCCCAGGTCACCCACGAGGCACAGCAGGTCACCGGGCCGGGCGGCCGCGGCGAGGCGGGCACCCAGGGCTCGGGTCTCGGCGGCGCCGAGCGTGCGGACGACACGCTCGTGCACGGGCAGGACGGGCTGGGCGGGCATGGGCCGAGGGTAGCCGAACCCGGCCGAGGACGCCGGTCAGGCGTACCGCTCGAGGTCGCCCAGCGGCACGTCCAGCGGCTCCTCGTCCCCGATGCGGATCCATGCCGCGTCCAGGATCACGCCGCCGGCGAACCGCCGCGGGCCGGCGAGCCCCACCACGCGTCCCTCCAGGCCCGCGTTGACGCCCGTGCGGATCCGCACGAGGTCCGGCGGCAGCGCGAGGACGGCGTCCACGAGGGCGCCCGTGTCCACGGCCAGCGCGGCCGGATCCGAGAGGATGGCGGACGGGCAGCCCTCCAGGCGCGCGAAGAGGGCCATCAGCGTGGGCGTGATCGGGTGGCGGAGGGCGCCGTCCAGGGCCAGGACGCCGAACGAGGGCGCGGCGTGGAGCGCGGCCCGCTGCCGCTTCTCGGACGCCTGGAAGTCCCGGAGGTCCTTGCCGGCCAGCGAGGCCGAGATGATCCCGCGGACGCCCATCGCCCGGGC
>CAIYZX010000427.1 GCA_903930745.1 uncultured Chloroflexota bacterium
CGCCGCGATCTCGTCCGCGAGGCCATCGCCGCGGGCGTCCACGTCATCGCGGACAAGCCGTTCGCACCCACCGCCGAGGCAGGTCGCGAACTGGCCGACCTGGCCACCGAGGCGGGCGTCAACCTGTCCGTCTTCCACAACCGCCGCTGGGACGCGGACTACCGGACGCTGGAGACGGTCATCGGCGGCGGGCGCCTGGGCGACCTCGTCCGCGTGGAGTCCCGCTTCGACCTGGACGAGCCCGGCGGCCTGGATCCCGGCCCGCACGGTGGCCTGTTGCGGGACCTGGGCGCCCACCTCGTGGACCAGCTGCTCCACCTTCTTGGCCCGGCTCGCCGCGTCAACGCCCGCCTGGAGATGCTCGCCACGTCCGGCGGCCCTGCGGATGCGGGGTTCATCGTGGAGATCGACCACCGGTCCGGCGTCCATTCCCACGTGTCCGCCACGAAGTGCAACCGGAACATCGAGAAGGAGCTGCGGGCGTACGGCACGGACGGCTCGTTCGTGAGCCGGTCCACCGACGGCCAGACGCAGGCGATCTTCGCGGGCCGCCGCCCCGCGCAGGACGGCGACGCCTGGGGCTACGAGCCTGAGCACGCCTGGGGCACCCTGCGGACCGCCGCGGGCGTGGAGCGCGTTCCCTCGGAGCGCGGCGCCTACCAGGACTACTACGCGCAGTTCGCGGCCGCCTTCTCCGGTTCGGGCGCGTACCCGGTGCCGGCGGAGGAGGGGATCAAGGTCCTCGAGGTGCTGGACGCGGCGCGCGAGAGCGCGTTCGAGGGCCGGATCGTCACGCTGGGCCAGGAGGCCTGAGGCCGCCGATGGCCACGCCCGAAGACGAAGACGAAGCCGGAGCCGAAGCCGAGCCGGGAGCCTGGACGCCGAACCCGAACCGCGACCCCGCCTTCGCGGTGACGCCGGTCCCGGAGGAGGTCGTCGCCTTCCATCGCTCGCTGGACGGGTACGCGCCCACGCCCCTGCGGGAGCTCCCGGATGTCGCCGCGGAGCTGGGCGTGGGCCGCGTCTTCGCCAAGGACGAGTCCATGCGCCTGGGACTCCCGGCGTTCAAGGCGCTCGGAGCGTCGTGGGCGATGCGCCGGGCGCTGGCGGCTCGGGCCGTCGATGCGCCGGCGGGCGCCACCTCGTCGGCCGCAGTGTCCCCCGTCACCTTCGTCACCGCCACGGACGGCAACCATGGCCGCGCCGTGGCGAGGATGGCCCGCCTCCTCGGTCACCGTGCGCAGGTCTTCGTCCCGGACGGCGTTCATCCAACAGCGGTGGGGGCCATCGAGGCCGAGGGCGCCCCGGTCACCGTCGCCGGCGGCTCCTACGACCACGCCGTCGCCATGGCCGCCGGATGGGCGAACGACCACGACGGCGCGATCCTGCTCCAGGACACCGCCTGGGACGGGTACGAGGAGATCCCCGGCTGGATCGTCCAGGGATATGCAACCCTGTTCGCGGAGCTGGACGTCCAGCTGTCCGAGGCGGGCGTGGACGCCCCTGACGTGGTCTTCGTGCCAGCGGGCGTTGGCTCGCTGGCCCAGGCCTGCGTCACCCACTACCGCAGCCGGGGCAACCCCGCGCGGACGCGCCTCGTGAGCGTGGAGCCGGTGGTGGCTGCGTGCGTCCTTGCCTCCCTGCGCACGGGCGAGGCAACGGCGGTCACCACCAGCGTCACCACCATGGCGGGCCTCAACTGCGGCACCGTCTCGTCCCTCGCGTGGCCCCTGCTCCGGGCCGGCCTTGATGGGGCCGTGGCGGTCACGGACCGGGCCGCGGCGCAGGCGGCGACGGCACTGCGCACGGGCGGTGTGGACGCGGGCCCGTGCGGCTGGGCACCGCTCGCGGGGGCGCGCCTGGTTGCGCTTGACCGCAACGCCCCTGGCATGGGTGCGGGGGCCGGCGGCGCCACCTGGGCGAGCGCGCGGGACCACCTGGGCGTCAACGCCCGGAGCGTGATCGTGCTGGTCGCCACGGAGGGTGCGGCGGCGAACCCGTCAGGCGCCTAGCCGCGCGGCTCCGGCAGCCACGCTGGCGCCCCGGTGCCGGGAGCGCCGCCGGTGCTGCCTAGTTGCCGTGACAGGCGCGGCAGACGCCCCGGTTGTCCAGGCGGAGCAGCGTGCTGCGGATCGTGCCGTCCGCCGCCATGGAGCCGTCCGGCAGCGGGACGGCCTGGGAGATCTCGCCCATCTGGGCGGCCGTGCCGTGCGCCACATGGCAGTTCTCGCAGACCGGGGTATGCGCCGTCATCTGCGTGATCCCCGCGATGTTGATCGCGTCGCCCACGCCGTCCACCGTCTTCTTGTGGCAGCCGTAGCAGTTCCCGGACTCCGGGTCCACCATCCGCGTCCCATGCCGGTACGTGTAGATGGGGTCGGCCGACGACGCATACGCGGCGTCCTGACCTGTCGCGTCATACCTGTTGTGGCAGGCGGCGCACCACTGGTCCAGCGTCACCTGGGCCTGGTAGTTGCCGTTCATGTAGATCTGCCCGAAGTAGCGGTTGGACGTGCTGGATACCGCGTACGTCTTCTCGGTGCCCTCGTCCGGGACGTTGACCTCCGTGGTCACGGGCGAACCCACCGGGATGGGGCGGAGGAGCCGGTAGTTGCCGTTGCCGTGCGGGTCATGGCAGCTGACGCACGTCAGCTCGAACCCGGCCGTGCCGGCGCCGTTCGCCGCGTCGCCAATGCCCCACGCCACACCGTTGGCGCCCGCGTCACCGTGGGCGCTGGTGACCGGCCGGGAGACCGCGTTGCCCGCGCCGGAGGTGTCCATGATCGCGAACTCGAAGCCGCCGCCCTTGAGACCCCGCGAGGTGGCCGCCATCACGCCGTCCGCGATGTCCAGGCTGGAGCCAAGCGCGGACGTGCCGTGGCAGGAGTAGCAGACCTCGCGTTGCGCCTCCGTCCCTCCCAGCGCGGGTCCGGCCGCCTGGTGGGCGCGGTGACACGTGGCGCACAGCTCGCCGCCGAAGGTGCTGCCGCCGGAAAGGACGTCCTCCCGGTGCGGGCCACCGTCTGCCAGCGTGGCAGAGGTGCCGGCGAACAGCGCAATGCCGAGCAGGCCCGTGACGAGGGCCACTCGAGCGAGGCTGTGCACGAGCACCGGGAACCACCTCTCGTGGAGCGGGACGCGATTTCGGCTGACACCACGGCAGGACGCGCTGCAGCACGGCCCCGCGGCTGGGGACAGGCTCCACGATCGGGCCGACGGCACGGTTCCGGCTAGTGACGATGGTCCCGCGGACCGGTGACCGGAGTCCCGGCTGGGACGGACCGTTGCCCCCTCCTGTTCGGGGGCCGCTGCTCAGGCGGTGGCGGGCTGGGCGAAGATCCGCTTGGCCTGTGACAGGAACAGGACGAAGACCACAACGTTCGCAGCCAGCTGGACGAGGCCCGTCGCGGGGTTGGCACCGGGGTTGTTCGCCGCACTGAACGCCGCGAAGTCCCAGGCGCCGTGGAACAGCATCGCCACCGCGATGGAGCCGGACGAGCGGCGGATCAGGTAGAGCCCGGTGCCGCCGAGGAAGGCCAGCCCGGTCTGGACGATGGAGCCGACCAGCTGCTGGCCCAGGAGCACGTTCGGCAGGTGGAGGATGGCGAACAGGAACGTCATGACGAGGAAGGCACGCGCCTCGGTGGAGCCGGCGCGCAGGCCCACGAGCGCGAGGCCGCGATACGCCAGCTCCTCCGCGAAGCCAACCAGGATCGCCAGCGCGAGGGTGGCGAGCAGCCGGTCCACGGGGAGCGACCACGGGGAGCCCAGCACGAGCGCAGCCGCGATCGTCACCGCCCAGATCCAGGGAACCGCTCGGACGGCACCGCCCACGCGGCCCGCGTCCCGCAGGACCAGCGGCCACCAGCCAAGGTAGGTGGTCAGGCCGGCGGTCACCGCGGAGCCCACGGCAAGGGCGATGACGAAGGGCATCAGGCGGGCGGCCGATCCCATGTCCGCCATGGACCCGCCGAGCATGGCGGAGACGCCGATGAACAGCGGGATGTAGGCAAGGCCGAAGACGATGCCGAGCGTCTGTGACGGCTGGACGCGCACGGTGCTCCTCAGGTTGCGGCGCTCGTCTCCCGCCCCGGAACGACGGCGTGCGCGGAGGGTACCAGTCTGCTCAACCGGCGCATCGGCGGGGAGCGCCGCCCGACCCGGGATCCCGGGTCGTCAACCGCGTCGTGGGCCCTGTCCCCGGTCCAGGAACCTGCACTGGCGAGGCTGGTCGCCGCTCACCGGAACCACCTCCCAGAAGCCGTCGTCCCGCTCGCGGACCGTGGGGTGATGGTCGATGACGGTCCACCCGTCCTCTGGATCCACGCCCAGGACCGTGCCCTCGCGACCGCAGGCGGTGCACCACGTTCGTGTGCCGTGGCGCGGCGTCCAGCTCCGCGGGTTCCTCGGCGAGCTCGCGTCAAGACGGGCGACGGCGAGCGTGTCCGCCGCCTCGGCGGCCACCGTCCCCAGCAACCCGGAGATTGTCTGCGTGGCGGCTGCCAGCTGCGCCTCGTACCCGGCGTTCGCGTGGGGCATGGATGCACACGACCACACGCAGACGGGGTCGTCGCTCTCCTGACCCACGAGACAGCGCAGCTGGGCGGCGATCAGTTCCGGGCGGATGGCGCCCTGGCGCCAGACCTCGTCCATCACCCGTTGGGCGCGGTCCTGGTCGTCGGCGTCCACGCGCCCCGTGTCGATGGACCAGAGCACGGAGGCGAGCGACAGGGACCGGACGAAGAGGCTGTCCCCCTGCGGCACTGGGTCCGCCCGGGTTCCGCCCAGCACCTGGAGGGAGGAGCCGGCGGCAGGCGCGGGCGGCGAGACCACGGCATCGGCAACGGCCAGGACACGGTCGCGACAGGGCGCCTCCGCCGCCATCGCGCGCAGACACGTGGCGAGGAAGGCGGCATCCGGTTCTGCGAGGCGCACGCGATGGCTCCGTGTGACCGATCGCCACGGTGGGGTTTCGGGCGACGGTCCGATGCAAGACGCGGAACATCGCGCCCAGCCCCACCGTAGCCCCACCGGTCGCGTCCCACCATCATCCGTTGGTGCTATCCCGGACGCCGAATGTCATCGGGAACCGACGGTTGGCCGTCGTTTCATCCGTTTGACGTACGCGTGACTGCAGGCGTCTGGGGTTTTCCCTCTACCGGTGGTACGGGCACGGGGGGCAACCTGTAGTTGCCGCAGGTGCTCGTCATGCGAGCGCCCGCGCGGCGTGCCCGGGGACCCGGGACGCGGTCCTCGGTCCGCTGCGACCAGCGGCTGCCGGGGTCCCAACGCCCCACGGGGCGGACCAGCCGCATCACCGGCGGGCGATGGCGTTTGCCCGGGGTGGCGCCACACCAGCCTCCCGCGTCCCAGGAGTACATGCGAGTGACCAGGCTTCTTATCGTCGAAGACCACACGGCCATCGCCCAGGGTCTGTCCGTTCTTCTGTCCGGCCCGGAGATCGACGTCGTCGGCACCGCCGGTGATGCCGAGACGGCGGATGAGCTCATGCGCACCGGCGACCCGGATCTCGTGCTGTGTGACGTGATGCTGGGTGGCCGCGATGTTGGCTTCGACCTGCTGGCGCGTC
>CAIYZX010000428.1 GCA_903930745.1 uncultured Chloroflexota bacterium
ACGCCGCGCGAGCGCGAGGTGCTCGCCGCCATGGCGGAGGGACGCACCAACGTGGGCATCGCCGCCCAGCTGGTGATCACGGAGGGCGCCGCGGAGAAGCACATCTCCAGCATCCTCGGGAAGCTGGACCTGCCGGACACCGCCGGAGATCACCGCCGCGTGCTGGCGGTGCTGGCGTACCTCGAGAGCGACGGGTAGTCAGGGCGCCGGACCGGCCCTGAGCGCGAAATCGCGCGCTGGCGCACAATCCCCCGGTCCCGTCCCACCCCGCCGGACCCCTGGGTCCTGCCGCATCCCAAGGGGAGACCCGCCGTGCTCACCACCTGCCTCTGGTTCGACGGCAACGCCGAGGAGGCCGCGGCCTTCTGGACCTCGCTCCTTCCGGACAGCCACGTCGATGGCATCGTCCACGCGCCTGCGGACAACCCGTCCAACAAGGCGGGCGACGTGATGCTCGTGAACTTCACGCTGCAGGGTGCGCCGTTCCAGGGGATCAACGGCGGCCCGATGTTCACGTTCAGCGAGGCCGTGTCGCTCCGCATCGACTGTGCGGACCAGGCGGAGGCGGACCGCTACTGGGCGGCGCTGACGGCCGACGGCGGCGAAGAGGGCCAGTGCGGCTGGTGCAAGGACCGCTTCGGCTTCAGCTGGCAGGTGGTCCCGGTGGAGATGATGGCCTACATCGGTGGCCCGGACCCGGACGGCGCCGCCCGCGCGATGCAGGCGATGCTGCGCATGCAGCGCCTCGTGGTGGAGGACATGCGCCGCGCCTACGAGGGCGAGGCTCCGGTCGCGTGACCGTCGAGATCCGCCCGGAGCGGGCGGACCATCCCGATGCCACCGCGCTGATCGAGGAGCTGGACGGCGTGCTGGGGCCGCTCTACCCGGCTGCGAGCCGCCACGGGTTCTCCGTGGCGAAGTTGCTTGCCCAGGGCGTGGACCTGTTCGTGCTCCGTGACGACGGCGTGGCCGCCGCGTGCGGCGGGATCCTGTACCTGGACGACGCCCGTGACGGCACGCGCTTCGGTGAGGTCAAGCGGATGTACGTCCGACCGGCCTTCCGGGGACGCGGGCACGCGCGGCGCATCCTTGCGCACCTCGAGGCGCACGCCGCCGAGCGTGGTGTGAACGTGCTCCGCCTGGAGACGGGCATCCGCCAGGTGGAGGCGATCCAGCTCTACGAGGGCGCCGGCTACGGGTACGTGGCGGCGTTCCCGCCCTACGTGGACGACCCGCTCAGCCGCTACCTGGAGAAGCGCCTGGGCTGAGGGGCGGCTCGGGCTCAGGCCCTCAGCCGAACCAGCGACCGATCTCGGCGTCCGCCATCGGCCGCATGAGCAGGAGCGACCGGATGGACTCCGGGGGCAGGCTCGTCCTGCGCGCCACGAGCTCCGCGATGCGGTCCGGGTCGCCGTCGCAGCGACGAAGGGCCACGCGATCCAGGCGGGGCCACAGGACCATGGCGCGCTGCTCCACGTGCCTGCGCGTCTCCGGAGCCTCTCGAACCAGCGTCATGACAGTCCTCCCAGCGGTATGGCTAGATCCTGCCAGCGCGGTGTTGCGGCTCCGTCCGGCGTCCGGTTAACTCTTCGCAACACTCGTTGCGGTTGCATGCACCGCACTCGGACAGCATCGGAGGGGCGACATGGGGTCCATCTCGTTCGGCGGCGGAGGCTTCGGGCACACCGGCTTCCACGAGGGCACCGCCCCGGAGCCGTTCAACGCGCTCAACGGGTACCGGCTTGCCGGACCGCAGGGCAGCCACCCGCTGCACACGGTGCGCCCGGAGGACCTGCTGGTCCCGTCCGATGGCAAGGTGGACGGCGAGATCGTGCTGGATCACCCGGTGCGCGTTGGGGAGGGGATCGAGGGGGCGATCCGGCTCGTGGCGCGCGAGGCCATCGAGGCACGTGGGGCGGCGCTCCGGCTGGTGGGGCTCAAGCTGGTGGAGGCGCAGAAGAGCCGCACGTACAAGATTGACGACGAGCACGAGCGCACCGAGTACTGGGTGGAGGCGAACGGCTCGCTGTTCATCGAGGACGCCTTCATGGAGCCGGTCATCCCGGCCCAGATGTCCCCGGGCCAGACGTTCGAGACACGCTTCACCGTGCCGGCGCCGCCGCTGGGCCCGCCCAGCGCGCACCTTGGCGAGGCGATCGTGGCCTGGGCGCTGGAGATCCGTTGGGACGTCCGCATGGGCGATGACGCCCACGTCGCGCTCCTCGTGCCGGTTGCCCAGCACCCGGACCTGATCCGGGCCGGCGTGTCGAAGCAGGGAGGGATCGCCCTCCTGGACACCGTGGACATCAAGGGCGCCACGATCTCCGTGGCGGACCCGCTCCCGGCCGCGCCCGGCTCCACGCTGCGCCTGACCGTGCACTGGGCCGATGCGCCGAAGGGCAACGCTCGCGTGGAGCTGCACCGGCGCACGAACGCGCCCAATGGCACGGAGGGCATCCTCGCGTCCGCGGCGACGACGTCAGAGGTGCTCGCGGCCGGTGACGCCGTGGTGGAGCTGGCCATCCCGGCCGGGATCCCGCCGTCCTTCGATGGCGCGGGACTGGAGAACACCTACATCATCCGCGCCCTGGTGGACCGCCGGTTCATGCCGGACAGCGCCATCGAGCGGCCGGTGTCGATCGCCTAGCGGCCGACCTGGATGAGGCCGTTCCACCGGATGTAGTGGGTCTCCCACACCTCGAGGTGGATGATCCTCCCGTTGGCGTCGCGCACGGTTCGGGTGACGGCCACGTCCATCGCGTTGGACGGGTACTCGAGCTGCAGGCGCTCGCCATGCGGCAGCGTGTCCACGTAGACCGTGTTGGTGGTGGCCGCCACCACGTTGCTCACGCGGGGCCGGCTGATCGTTGTGGTCCGGCCGTCGTCCGTGCCCCAGATCTCGTAGGTGACGTAGCCGATGCCACCTCGTCGTGACTTGACGCCACGGACGAGGATGGGCTTGCCCGTGTCGTTGGTGAACGTCATGGACTGCGCGTGCCCGCGGATGATCCAGACGGTGGCGTCCAGGCCCAGCGGATAGCGGCTGATGTAGTACTTGTGATTGTCCCGGGCGCCCATGCGCAGGCCGGCACGCAGGGCTGCGTTGAAGAGCGTGGTGGAGCTGGAGCACATCCCACCGCCCAGCGCGCCCGTGGGATCCGTGTAGGAGCCGCGGATGACGCCGCCGGGCCCGAAGCCGCGATCCGCGGTGACGGGTCCAACCGCGGACCACCAGTCGAAGGTCTGGCCGGGGGCCAGGACCGTGCCGCTGATCAGCCGGGCGGGGATCCAGATGTTGGCGCCCCAGTAGTTGCGCTCGCTGATGGGGAACCAGGTGGTCCACGTGCCCAGCTTGGCCATGAC